>WGEI01000420.1 GCA_015492875.1 Anaerolineae bacterium
GCATTAGGGCGGCCATTAGCTCAGGTGCAGGCTGCGTTGGGCATCATCAGCTATATCTCCACTAAAGGTGAAAGCAAACACAGAGGCCATCACCATGAGCATCGTGGTCGCCATAAACGGCACCGTCGTGGCCGTCGCTTCGGCGAATTTATGCGCATGAGTTCGCATCTTCGCGCCGATGTGGTGATGTATCCCGGTTTTAGTGGTGGTCCATTAGTGACCGCAAGCGGGCAGATTGTCGGCATGAATACATCGGGCTTTAGAGGGGCAAGTATCACCATCCCAACACAAGCAATTGAGCATGTTGTCAATACATTGGCTACACATGGGAAAATGCGGCGCGGCTATTTAGGGGTTGGCGCACAACCAGCACGTTTACCCGAAGCGCTAGCAACTGAGCTGGAACAGGAAACAGGCCTACTGATTGTCTCTATTGAAGCAGATAGCCCAGCAGCAGAAAGCGACTTACTAGTGGGGGATATAATTGTGGCGCTCGATGATGAGAGCATTACCGACCTTGATGAGTTGCTCGCCTTGCTAACCGATGACCGCATTGGCAAACCAGTAGAACTCACCATTGTTCGTGGCGGACAACAAACAACGGTGAAGGTCACTATTGGCGAGCGGCCATAATGCCTAACGGAAGGATTCTAGATATTGCACCAGCCGTTCGATGTCTTGGCGGGGAATGGTTTCGTCGAAACGGATGCGTGTAGGAGGCAGGCGCATTGTCGCTATATCATCAAACAATTCTTGCTGTTGCTTTAGTCCTACCACAAAGTTGAGCTGATAATTGGTGCGTAAAATAAGGCGTATGCCATAAAACGTACCCAGCTCAACTTTTTCCACCGATAGCAAGTAACGCGCAGGAATGCTAGCTGGTGTGTATTTACGGCGCGTCTGCGGGTATAGGAGCAGGCGGTAATTGGTCACAATCACCATCAGCGGGGGGATAGTGGGTGTCCAATGCCCGATGCCATTCAGACGCGCCAATTCCGCCTGATAAAACCCTAGTTGCCGCTCGCCCTCGATAAAATACTGGGAAACATCAATCACTATCGAACTCCACCCTACCCAACATTTCCATTAGTTTAGCGTCAAATGACATTGGGGGCGAGTGGAGTTCATCGTTTCGCTATCACTCATCCTCAGATACAGGCAAATACTCTGTGAGCCAAGCTAGAACAGTGTTTTGAACGCTCTCTAGCTTGTCGTTAAATAGATTTGTGCCATGAGCGCGGCCATCATACAGCCGCACGGCGATATTACCGCGCGAGGCGAGAATGAACGCGGCCATTGCCTCTCTGGCAGAGCCATCGCCCTGAGAGCCGATGAGTAGAACCGGGCGGTCGGCAAGTCCTTCAGTGAGCGCAGATGCTGGGCGTACCCCGCGATAATCTTCGCCGGGAGAAAGGGCGATAGCCGTCACACATTGCGCATCGTCGGCACAGCCAAGAAGCGCTAAATTCGCCCCGATACTAGCGCCTATGATGGCGATATGCTCGCTATCCACCGCAGGCTGCTCTCGTAACCACTGTAACCATAGTTGAATATCTGCCCTAGCAGCATCCCAATCGCGAGAGCCTTCAGATTCACCGTGCCCACGCAAGTCGACATTGAGAACATTATAGCCAGCATCTAGTAAGGCGGGAATCAACGGCAACCACGCAGCACGTTGACTACCTAGCATGTGCATCAGCATCACTGTTGGCGCAGTACCGTCATGGGCGTAAAAATCGCCCACCAGTGTCACACCGTCGGCGGCGGTTATCGTAGTAACCACTGGCTCGATGGGCACTTCCTGAGCAAGTGCGGGAATAAATAGCAATAGCAATACACTTAAAACTAAAACTCTGCGTAACATCAGTACACTCCTTTTCACATTTATTTTATTGTACCGATAAAAAGTTACGCGAAGGCAACAAACAAGCAGCATCAATGAAATATAGTAAGGGTGTTACAATAGGTTTGAGTAAGGCGAGGCGCATATGCCCTATAGAAAGGGAGTTTTTGATGAATATGCCATTTGATATAAGCCATTTCCTGCGCAATATTCCCAGCGCAAAAATTGTCGATAGTAACGGCGCTGCTATCATCGTTCGTTTGCATGAACGCAACTTCAGCATCTCAAGCGCCACAATTAACAAATATCTTGACCAACGCAATATGGTCGATATGGCTGGAGAAACTGCGTGTTATGCTCCTGGATATTATGAACATGCCGTCGATATTTTGGGGCCACGCAAGAGCTTTTTAGATTTTATGAACGCGAATGAGCAACGTATAGCGCTCCGTAGCAACGATGAGCAGATGTGTGTCGAACTCTCGGCCATCAGTGAGTTTATGCTCATTGCCCTCTTAGACCAATTAGAGCATCAGCAAACAAGACAACTCTTAGAGCGTATGCCACCAGCGCTATTCATTCAACGGCGCTATGCACCTGATGACGTGCCAGAATTTAGCGATTTATTCAGCCGTGTGATGACAGTGAAAGTTCGCGCACCGGAGGACTATCGCCAAAAACGCCAAAAGAAAGTGCTCTTTCAGCTAGCACAAAGCAGTTTATTCAATATCGCATATGCGGGCGGGTTTGGCCTCACACTTGCCAAATCTTGGACGCGGGGAGAAAACCCATTAGCCCTATATGGCAGTGGCGCGCTCATGTTCCCACGACGGGTTTACGATGAAGCGATTCTACCCTATTACCAATTGGCCTTGAGCAGTGACAGCGCTATTTATGCCTATCTACTGTTCTATAACATTCTTGAATACTTTTATTTAGAAGTTGCGGAAACAGAACTTCACCAACACTTGGTTGACCGCCTGCTAGACCCGACATTCAGCCATCGCCGTGTGACACAATTGCGCGCGTTGGCCAGCGTTGTCCGCAAGCATGATGCCGAACTTGACGATGAACAAATGTTGACGGATGTACTCAATGAACATTTGCTAGCAGATACACTCATCACATGGATTGAGCATTACGAAGCGGAGAATGGCGCTTACTATACCGAACGCCAGCGGCTATTTGGGCGCAGTTTCACATTAAAGTTAGAGGAAGATAGCATTATGGCGCAAATCGCCAGACGGCTATATCACTTGCGGCGGGTGCTAGCACATAATGTTGAAGGGGGTTCGCGCCAATTTGTGCCTTTCAGCGACCAAGAGGACGTACTGGTACAAGAATTACCGCTTATTCGCTATATCGCCGAACAGCTCATTATCAAAACGGGCAAGGATATTTAATCAACTCTGTAAACGCGGGAGCGATTTTGGCTGTGGTATGGTTTTGAGGATGTCGTCAATAATCGCGGCAGTGCGCTTACTATATAGCCAGACCATACCCGTTTTCACATCTGAGCCGCAAATGACCGCCAGCGATACGGTATAGGGGCTACCAAACTCAATGATGAACACGCCGCTATGGTCGCCTTGAAAATAGGTGGAGTGGAATTTGTTCTCGGCGAGAATATCAGCAAGCGAGCGCTGGGCTGAATGGTCAATGCTCAGTGCGTGGGTGAGCAATTGCAAATCATAGTCTTCTAGCGTACCAGCAGCACCAACCATATTGCCATCAACGTCGATGAGGCCGACAAAGTTCGCGCGCACATGGCTGAGAAGGCGGTTGAGTTCGGCATTGATATGCTTGAATTGGCGGCGGCCAAGCACCAAAGCCGCGGGGCGGGTGCGCGGGTCGAGGCGGCGGGCGCGGTCGCGGGGGATTTCTGTAGGACGTGGCGGCTCTTCCAGTACAGGGGCTTTTTGACCTTGACGTTTAATTTCTAGTTGGCGCTCTATCTGCATCAGCACAAAGGTCATATTAAGGGGTTTATAGAGATAATCCACCGCACCCAAGCGAAAGACAGCAACCGCACTTTTCGCAGATAAATCGTCATCAATGACAATAACGCGCGCACCAGGGCGTAAGCCACCGACCACCGCTAAAAGGTCCATACCGCTGAGGTCAGGCAATTCGGCTTCGGTAACGATCAAGTCAAAGTCGGAGAGCAAAATTTCGCTCAAGGCCTCTTCAAAATTACCGGCCTGATTGATGCTGTAACCAGTGCTCTCCAACGTTTCGGTCAAATCGGAGAGCAGGGTTTCATCTTTAGCAACAATTAAGATGCGCTCTTTATATTTCGTGCTCATCTGCCTGCCTCTATATTTGTGCTCATCGTAGCGGTTAAAAAGGCCTTGAAAATCGGTGCGGGATGAATGACCTGAACTAAACCGTCTTCATGGCTTATTATACTACGGATATAAGCTCCTGCGGCTGCCATAGGCTTAAAATGTTCCGCCAAAATATAATCAACCTGATAAATTTCATCTAGCACAAACCCCGCCAAGTGGCCATCAGATTGCACCACAACAAACAGGGTTTCATCGGTCAGTGGGGTTGCTGGTTGTTGGAAGACTAGGCGCAAATCTAATAATGGCAACGGCTCTCCGTGGCGGTTTGCCAGCCCTAATACTGCGGGCGGCGCATCGGTCACTGGGGCAACGGCAACCATAGCCGCCACTTCCACCACATCATCCACCAACAGGGCATATTGACTATCGCCCAAGCGAAAGCGTACAACGGGGATAAGGTCGGCAGTTTGAGCGTTTTGCGCCCTCATGAATCATGCACCCACTCACGTGTGTCATTCAGCCACATAATCATGATGATAGTGGGGACATCATCCCCTTCTAACATGATTTCATCGACTAAATCGCCCAATTTTGAGCGCAAAGCAGTGAGCACATTGTTCACGGATACACCAGC
>WGEI01000421.1 GCA_015492875.1 Anaerolineae bacterium
GCGTTATACTATACTTTAATGTAATCATTCGGTATATATGGGCGAAGGGTTTCCTTATGTCAGATGGAACATCTCCCAGCAGCAATGTCATTAAAGGCTATGAACTGCGCGCAGAAATTGGTAAAGGCGGCTTTGGCGCTGTTTACCGCGCCTACCAGCCCGCCGTTGGTCGTGATGTCGCCATCAAAATCATCCTGCCCCAATATGCCAATCAGCCCGATTTCATCCGCAGTTTCGAAAGTGAAGCCCAGCTTGTCGCCCGTCTAGAGCACCCCTTTACCGTGCCCCTCTTTGATTTTTGGCGTGACCCCCATGGCGCTTATTTGGTGATGCGCTTCCTTAAAGGCGGCAGCCTGCGCGACCTCATCGCTGAAGGCCCCATGCCCTTAGACCGCGTCATGAGCATTTTAGAGCAAGTGGCCTCTGCCCTCACCAACGCCCACCGCCACGGCGTCATCCACCGCGATATTAAGCCCGCTAATATCCTCATGGACGAAGACGGTAACGCCTATCTCGCCGATTTTGGCATCGCTAAAGCGGTTGACGAAGGCGAAGACGAAGAGGGCATGCTCGCCGGCTCTCCCGCCTATATCCCGCCAGAGCAAGTGCTAGGCGACCCCGTAACGCCACAAGCCGATGTGTATTCGTTGGGCGTGGTGCTCTTCGAGATGCTGACCGGCCAGCAACCCTTCTCTGCGGATACCGCCGCCCAGCTGCTCTATATGCACCTGCAAGACCCCTTGCCCGATGTTGAATTATTGCGCGATGACTTGCCGCTTGGTGTAAACGACGTGATTCAACGCGCCACCGCCAAAGCACCTGAAGCGCGCTATGAGGACGCCCTCGCTATGGCCGCCGATTTGCGCCTTTGCTTGGCAGAAAAGGTCTCTGCCGATACCCAGATAACCGTTGTAATTGAAGACGTGGTCAATCCCTATAAGGGGCTGCGCGCGTTTGAAGAGGCCGATGCCGCCGATTTCTTCGGGCGCGATGCCCTGATTGAGCGCCTGCTGAACCGCATGGTGGAAGATGACCCGCAAGCCCACTTTCTCGCTGTCGTCGGCCCCAGCGGTAGCGGCAAATCTAGCGTGGTGAAAGCGGGGCTTTTGCCCGCCCTGCGCGACGGGCGCTTGCCCCGTTCCGAAACGTGGTTCTTCGCCGAAATGTCTCCCGGCAACCACCCCATGCAGGAACTCGAGAGCGCTCTGCTCAGTGTTGCCACCTCGCCCGTGCATAATCTGGCGCAAACCCTCGCTCTCGATAGCAAAGGGCTGGCGCGCGCCATCAACCAGATTGTTCCTGAAGGGCATGACATGCTCTTGATTATCGACCAGTTTGAAGAGGTGTTCACACAGGTGGCACAAGAGGCCGAACGTGCGGCTTTCCTCGCCAGCTTGCAGGCCGCCATGAATGACCCAACCTGCCGCCTGCGCCTCATCATCACGCTGCGCGCCGATTTTTATGACCGCCCGCTGATGTACGAGGGCTTTGCCGATTTGATGCGCCGCCGCACAGAGGTCGTCGTGCCCCTAACCACCAGCGAACTCGAAGAGGCCATCGTTGCGCCAGTGCGCCGTTTAGGGATTGGCGTTGAGCCAGAGCTATTGGCCGCCATTATCGCCGACATCAGCCAAGAGCCGGGCACGTTGCCGCTCTTACAATACGCCCTCACTGAGGTTTTCGAGCGGCGCGAGGGCAACACCCTCACCCTCTCCGCCTATCAAGCGAGCGGTGGCGCATTGGGGGCATTGGCACGGCGTGCTCAAGAGCTATACCAAGAGATGGATAGCGACCGTCAAGCGTTGGTGCGCCAGCTATTTCTGCGGCTGGTCAATATCGGCGAAGGCACAGAAGACACCCGCCGCCGCCTCAGTTGGGAAGAGCTGACCTCGTTCGCTGGCGATGGCCCCGATTTGCAGTATGTGCTGGATATGTTCGGCAAATATCGCCTGCTCAGCTTCGACCGTGACCCCATCACCCGCGCGCCCACTGTGGAAATCGCCCACGAAGCCCTGATACGCGAATGGGCGCAACTGCGTGAGTGGCTCAGCACCAGCCGCGAGGATGTGCGCATGCAACGCCGCCTCTCCAACGCCGCCACTATCTGGCGCGAGGCCGACCGCAACGCGGGTTACTTGCTCGGTGGCGCCCAGCTAGAGGAGATGGAATCTTGGGCGGCTACCACCGATTTAGCCCTAACCGATGAAGAGCGCGGTTTTTTGGCCGCCAGCATTGTCGCCCGCCGCGCCCAAGAAGCACGAGAAGCCGCCCGCCGCCGCCTGCGAGAAGCGCAAGAGCGCCGCGCCCGCATCCGTTTGCAAATACTCGTCGGCGTGTTGGCCGTTGTCGCTGGGGTAACGCTTGGCCTGAGCGCCTTCACGCTCATCCGCGCCAATAATGCCGAAGCGCTCGCCGCCACCGCTACCATCGCATTAGGGCAGGAACGAGCGCGTGTCGCAACTTTAGAAGCTATAGTAGGCGGTGGCGAAAACCACGCCGCAGATGTCTATCGTAGCCGCCTCATCACCCTATACGCTCAGCAAGCCGCTGCTGAGGGAGAGGAAGTGTTGGCGTTGGCGCTGGCCTATGCCGCTGTGCAAATTGATGGCGCGCCTGATGAAGCGTGGGCGCAATTGGCGCAGTTACTCGATATGCCCGTCTATAGCGACCGCCCCGCCTTACTCGCTGCCGCCGAAGCTGCTGAAATCCGCCCGCTCACTTGTGAAGAGCGCGCCCGTTACAGCGTCCTGCCAGAATGTTGAGCGGTGAATGAATGGGGGCTGGTTGCCCCCAAACCCCCGTTTTAAGCCTTAAAAATCCTGTTAGGGAGGATTATCAAACCCAACGCCAGAACGCCCTACCGCAACCGCCCAACTCTAGCACTGCGTAAACAGGCGAAACCTTTTGCGAAGGCCTCTCGCGCAGCGAGGGCCTTCGCCGAAAAAAGTTTTTGCCCACTTTTTACAAAAAGTGGTGGGAGCGCGAGGGCGAAGTCCTCGCAAAACCAACTTTGGCATGGGGCAGCGTCCCGTGTAACAGTGACATGGGGGCTGGTTGCCCCCAAACCCCCACTTTAAGCCTTAAAAATCCTGTTAGGGGATAGTTTAAGCACAGTGCTAGGA
>WGEI01000422.1 GCA_015492875.1 Anaerolineae bacterium
CAGGTGCGGCTTGAAGATGGTACGGAAGGCTGGATTGCTACTCAACTGCTCCGCTTTGAAACCCGTTTGATAGAAGTTGAAGCGACAGCGACAGCCACTATTGAGCCATCGCCCGCGCCTGCGACAGAACAACCCGCTACCGCCACGCCGATAAGCGAAACCGAGACGGCCACGCCGACACCAGCGCCACCAACAGCTACGCTGACGCCCACGCCCGCGCCACCAACGGCTACACCCACGCCCGCGACGGTCACCATAGGCATTGTCAACGCGGATACTGCCGTTAATGTGCGGGAAGAGCCGAATGGTGCGGTGCTCGCCGTAGCCCGCCCCGGCGATGAACTCTTGGTTATCGGGCAAAATGAAGATGAGAGCTGGACGCAGGTTCGCCTGCCAGATGGCCGCGAAGGCTGGATTGCCTCCTTCTTGTTGATATTTGAAGAACGCCCCGCTGCCGATGGCGATGCCGCCTTGCCGCGCATCATCGTGGTGTATGGGCGGTCTCGGCTGATTTATCAAGATACCCAGCCAGAGCCAACCGAAGAGGCGACAGCAGAAACTACAGCGGAGGCCACTGAACCCGCTGCGACGCCTACCCTCGCCCCCTCACCAACACCATCGCCGACGCCTACCGTGGCAGTGCCTTCCGCACGGATTGATGAACAGGCAGAGCGCCGTTGGTATGGCATGACCTTCGGGCTAATGGTGGCGATTGTGGTGATTGCCTTTGGCGGCCTCTATAATTTATTGCGTGCACTCTTGCGGAGAGGGCGGTCGTAAACTATGGAACAACTCGGTACGATTGCAGGCTTTGTCCTCACTTTGATGGTCTTTAGCTATCTACTGGGCGATAATTTCCTCTATCGCCTCGCGGTTTATGTCTTCGTCGGGATTGCGGCGGGATATATCGCCATTGTCACCGTAGAGGGGGTGATAGCACCGCTGCTATTGAGCAACAATGCCGCCGAGATTGTGCTTTTGCTCATCTCGGTCGTTTTGGCCTTCACGCTGGTTTTCCGCATTTCAGCCTATGTTGGCTGGGTTGGGAAGCTCACATTGGCGTTTGTGATTGGCGTTGGCACGGCGGTCGCTCTCGCTGGTGCGCTCACGGGGACTTTGTTGCCCCTCACCTTAGAGACAGGGCGCGCCCCACAAGGCGATTTGTTCAATGGCGCAATCGCGCTGATTGGAACAGCCACCTCCCTCATTTACTTCCAATATCTGGCGCGGCGGCGTCCCGATGGCGCAGTGACTAACCGTCGCTTGAATTTGGTTTTACGCCGCATCGGTGAGGGCTTTATCGTTGTAACACTTGGCGCGCTTTATGGTGGGGCAATTCTCACTAGCCTGACCATCCTCAGCGAACGTATCACCTATTTGATTGCAGGGGGCTGATTGTGGCGGTCAATCGTTTTGGCTCAATTTTGGCAGTAGATTTTGGTAGCGTACACACCCGCGCCGCCCTGTTCGATGTGGTGGATGGGGTATATCAACTGGTAGCACGGGGCGAAACGCGCACGACAACAGGCTATCCGCTTAACGATGTTAGCGTTGGCCTAGACCGCGCCCTGCGGGAGATTAGCGAAACAACTGGGCGACAATTTTTAGATGCCGATGGCCGCGTCATTACGCCAGAGCTACCCAACCGCAACGGCGTGGACTGGTTCATCACCACCGCCAGCGCAGGCCGCCCTATGCGCGCCGTACTGGTTGGCCTTTCCCCTAACCTCAGCTTAGCGAGTGCCGTGCACGCCATCTCTTCGGTTTATGTACAGGTTGAGGCGACAATTCATCTTGGCGACAATCGCAATGAAGAAGAGCGGTTGAACGCCATTTTGCTCGCCCGTCCCGATGTCATCTTCATCAGCGGCGGTGTCGATGGGGGCGCGCGCCGCACGGTGTTAGAACTGGCGCAAATCGTGAAACTCGCCGTAGACCTCACCGACGCTCAACATCAGCCCGCCGTTATTTTTGCCGGCAATAACGATTTGCATGGCGACATCACGGCGCTTTTTGGCGATTATGAATACCTATATCTCTCGCCCAATATCCGCCCTGATATGCACGGCGAAATGCTGGAAGCCGCCCGCTTACAACTCAGCCGCGCCTTTGATCGCTTCAAAGAAACCTTCAGCCTCGATTTTGCTCTCGTTGGCGAGTCAAGCACTTCGGGCATTATGCCCACCTCGCAGGGGTACGTGCCACTGGTTGAATATCTCAGCAAGGTCAAAGATGGCGATGTGCTCAGTGTGGATATTGGTAGCTCGGCGACGATTGTCACAGCGGCGCTTTCTGGCCAAACCTTGAGCACGATATTCTCCGATATGGGCATTGGGCATTCTGCTGACCGCCTGCTGGAGCGGGTAGGGCTGGAGGCGGTTCAGCGTTGGTTGCCCTTCTATTGCCAGCCAGAAGAACTGGTGAACTATGCCGCCAATAAGACCCTACGCCCAGCCACCGTCCCCTTCAATTTACGCGAACTCTATATTGAACATGCGCTCCTACGCGCGGCGATTTCCTGCGCGGCGCATAATGCTTATCCCCGCTGGAACGGTGTTTTGCCCAAATTGGCACAACTCATCGTCTCTGGTGCGGCTTTGAGCGGTACCGGCCACGCTGGTTATACCGCGTTACTGGCGATTGATGCGCTGCAACCGCAAGGCGTCACCGAACTCGTCTCCGACCCGTATGCGCTTGTGCCGCTTTTGGGGGCATTAGCGCCCCATCATCCCCATGCTGTGGTGCAAATTTTAGAGAGCAGCGCTATCGAAACTTTAGGCGCTGTGGTTAGCGTCAGTGGCTTGCCCAAGCAAGATAAGCCCGCTTTCAAAATCAAGGTGAAAACGGAGGGCTATTCACTGGAAGAGACGGTGCTGGGCGGTCATATGAAGCGCATTGAGTTACCTGCGGGCGAATGGGCGATGCTGGAGATTAAAGCTAGTCGCGGCTTGCGTATCGGCGGCAAGCGCAAAGTGCGCGTAAAAGTGCGCACGGGCACAGCAGGCATTATTTTAGATGGGCGCGGGCGTCCGTTGCCGCTCTCTGTGAGTGTGGCGCAGTTAGCCCAGCTTTTGCCCCTGTGGGTGCATGAGATGACCGGCGACCCGCTGCGAGAAATTCCAGCCAGTTGGTTACAAGCGCCTCAGACGAAACCTTCAGACTCCCGTCGTGGGCGGCGGGGGAAGCGCCGTAAGGGCGACGATGCAGCGCTGGATGAACGGCTTTCGACAATGGAAACTGCCGCTATTGATGAAGACGAACTGCCAGACTTCGATGCAGATGATGTAGATGA
>WGEI01000423.1 GCA_015492875.1 Anaerolineae bacterium
ACCCAGAACAGAAACACCCGCCGAGCCAGCCCCTGCGCCAGAGCCGCCCAAAGCAGAAGCGTCTGCCGAGCCAGAGCCAGAGCCACCCAAAGCAGAAGCGCCCACCCCAAGCGGCGAAGCAGATGACCTCACCCGTATTGAGGGCATTGGGCCAAAATACCGCGATGCGCTGATGAGCGTGGGCATCACCACCTATGCCCAATTGGCGGAGATGTCGCTAGACGAGATTAAGGCGGCCATCAAAAAGGCAGGGATGCGCAACACGGCGAGCATGTCCACTTGGGCAGAACAAGCGAAGTTGGCGGCGGCAGGTGCTTGGGATGAGCTGGAGAAACTACAAGATGAACTGAGCGGCGGCAGACGATAATCCCATTTGCATGTATGTATGAAAAAAGCCACCTCGCTATTCAGGTGGCTTTTTACCGTCATCATAAGCGGGGTATTAGACGCCCGGTGTCTCTAGCGCCTCGTCGTTTTCCTCAACGGGCGAGAGCACCAACTGACCATCCTCATCCACATCAACACGGACAACACAACCGATGCCAAACTCGCCAGAGAGGATGCCATCGCTGAGGCGGTCTTCAACCTCGTTTTGGATGAGACGGCGCAGCGGGCGCGCACCGAACTCAGGGTCATAGCCCTTATCGGCCAGCCAACCGCGCGCGGCTTCGGTCACATCGAGCGTAATCGCGTGCTCAATGAGGCGTTCGCGCACCTTGTTTAGCTCAAGGTCAACAATTTGCTTGATTTCCTCGCGGGTCAGCGAGCGGAAGAAGATGGTCGCATCAACACGATTGAGGAACTCTGGGCGGAAGGCACGGCGCAACTGGTCGGTCACATTCTTGACCAAATCTTGATAGGCTTCCTGTTCGCTCTTATCTTCATCGAGCGGGACATTGAAACCTAGTTGCACGCCGCGCTTAATCGTATCCGCGCCGATGTTACTTGTCATGACGATAATCGTATTGCGGAAGTCCACACGACGCCCACGCGCATCAGTGAGTGTGCCCTCTTCCATGACCTGTAGCAGCATGTTGAAGGCTTCTGGATGCGCCTTTTCAATTTCATCGAAGACAACGATGCTATACGGGCGGCGGCGCACTGCTTCGGTCAACTGGCCAGCGTCCTCATAGCCGACATAGCCCGGAGGCGCACCAACCAAACGCGCCACTGAATGCCGTTCCATGAATTCACTCATATCCAGTTGGATGAGCGCGTCCTCGCTACCGAAGAGGAATTCGGCCAGCGCTTTAGTCAACTCAGTTTTACCGACGCCTGTCGGCCCAAGAAACATGAATGAACCAATGGGGCGGCGCGGGTCTTTCAGGCCGGCACGGGCACGCCGCACTGCCTTGCTGATGGCGACAATGGCATCATGCTGGCCAACAATGCGCTTGTGTAGCGCCTCTTCCATATGCATGAGGCGTTCGCTCTCTTCGCCAGCAATACGCATCACCGGTACGCCCGTCCACATCGAAACGACTTCGGCAATATCTTCTTCGGCCAGCGCGGGCATCCCAGTCTCTGGATTCCAGTGCGCTTTATATTCGTCCAACGAGGTTTTGAGCATGTCGCGGCGTTTACGCAGTTCTTCGAGTTTCTCTTCGTCGCCACCATCTTCTTCAAGAATGTGGATTTCGTCTTCTATATCCTGTAAATCCAGCTCTAGGCGGCGCACCTGAGCGGCCTCTGGGCTTTTATACATGCGTAAGCGCGCTGCGGCCTCGTCGATAAGGTCGATGGCCTTATCGGGCAGGAAGCGGTCTGGCACATAACGGGCGGAGAGATGGGCGGCGGCTTCAATCGCCTCATCGGTGATTTCCACGTTGTGATGGGCTTGGTAGGCTGCACGGATGCCCTGAAGGATTTCGATGGTCTCTTCAATGGTTGGCTCTGATACCACTATGGGCTGGAAGCGGCGCTCTAGGGCGGCATCGCTCTCGATATGCTTGCGGTATTCATCGAGGGTGGTTGCACCAATACACTGCAACTCGCCACGAGAGAGCGCTGGCTTGAGGATGTTCGCCGCGTCTACACTGCTGCCAGCAGAGCCAGCGCCAACGAGCATGTGAACCTCATCGATGAAGAGGATGCTATCGGACGATTTCAGCTCTTCGATAACGCGCTTGAGCCGTTCTTCAAATTGGCCGCGATACATTGTACCCGCGACAAGAGAGCCAACATCGAGTTGCAAAACGCGCTTGCCCAATAATGGTTTGGGCGCGTCGTTGTTGACGATACGCTGGGCTAAGCCTTCGACAATGGCTGTTTTGCCGACGCCCGGCTCGCCGATGAGGGCGGGATTATTCTTGCGGCGGCGGCTGAGCACTTGAATAACGCGCTCAATCTCCGTTTCGCGCCCGATGACCGGGTCAAGTTTGCCCTCTTCCGCCAAGCGGGTTAAATCAGTCGCCAACTGGTCTACTAATGGCGTCTTTTCACCACGAGAACGACTGCTGCGCTCGGATTCGGCATTTTCTTTTTTGCCGGTCGATTGCATCGGGCTTTCTTGTAGGACGCGCCGCGTTTGCCGCCGAATTTCTTCGGGACTGACGCTAAGGCGGCGCAAAATCTCAATCGCTTTGCCCTCTTGCTGGCGCACAAGCCCCAGAAGAAGGTGCTCTGTACCAATATAGTGATGTCCCATACGGCGGGCTTCATCAACGGCCAACTCCAGCACCTTTTTCGTGCCGGGGGATAAATCTAATTGACCGCTACTGGTACTGGGCTGTTCGTCTGCAAGGCGAACAACGAGTTCCTCTACGCTGCGCAGGTTTAACCCTAACTCGCGCAATACCCGACCTGCAACGCCTCCTTCTTCACGCATCAGCCCAAGTAGCAAATGTTCAGTGCCAATTTGACTGTGTTGAAGGCGTTCGGCCTCTTCTTGGGCTAAACCCAAAACACGCCGCGCCCGCTGGGTAAAGCGTTCCATTTTGTTTGGCACGGTTCTCTACCTCCGTCGCCACCGGTAACTTACCGGAATTGCTAGCTTTTGTCTACTTTTATTGTACTGTTTATAGCAACTTGTGCCATAAACATTTATTCCGCTGTGCTTGTATGCTCCACATCTACTTTGGGTCGTATTATAGTCTTATCTAATCAAACTATGGTGTCGACTGTAGAAGTTGTGGATGAGCTTTAGGATACACTGGCACTTGGTTAATTTTTACTCTATCACAATTTATAGCAAATTTGTATCAAGAGTTCGTTAGAACACGGCTAGCGATATGCCATAGCCGACAGTGCCTATCACTCTATAGAATATACAAACTAACGCCATCTTACGTCTTACCTATTGCGTCAAGGTGGCGAGATGCGTTGCTCACGCAGCTTTTGCTGCTCTTGCGCCAATAGTTCGCTGAGCATATCGAAAACGACGACGGTCTCGCCATGAGCAAGGCGAATGCGCCCCCGCCGCGCTTCGTTCAGCTCATTGAGCATCACCCACGGATTTTCGTGGCGATCCATTTGTACCAAACGGTTGATAGCGACACCGCCTAAAACAAGGGGCAGGTAGATATAGTTCAAATCGGGTTCGCTATAGCCGCCGAACCAAGTCAACACCCGATTAGCATATTGTACCTGCTCTGCCATCGTGCCAAGGTCTTCCTGAACCCGATGCTTGACCACGTGAAAACCCATAATGACGGCATCGTGCAAAACAGCTTCATAGAGAAATTCGGTGAATAGCTCGCCTCTGTCCACATGAGCGCGCTCTGGGTCTTGCGCTAGCACCTGACACAGGCCTTGAAACCAGCGGGTGCGCTCTAGCTGGTAATTCGGCTCTAATGAGGGCGCTTCATCGACGGTATAGGCCATCATCTTGGCGATAGCTTTCGCCTCTCCGGGATGAAGTGGCATACCACGCTGGGCAAAAAGCTCTGGTGTAACATCCAAAAAGTTCCAATAGGCCGAAGGGTGCATTAAGCCAACGGCGATATTGCGCGCTGTTTCCACTTGTGCCTGCGCTAGCTCAGCCTCTTTGGCCATTTGGTCTGGTGTCCACAAGGTGAGGTAGCTATGCTTGAAGTTTGTAGGTGGGCGCGGTATGCGTTTGGGTGCGATGTCAAAGTAGGTGGTGATGATTTCGGCAGATTTATTCCAAGTGTGGGCATCAAAACGAATTTCCCGTAGCGCCTGTAAATGGAAGGGCGATACCGCCAAAACAGAGGGCGGTGCGCCACCGGCAGGCGGGCGAACGTACTTCCCCGGCTTTGGCGTTCGATAGCGCACGGCAACACGCACCGGAAAACGCGGGCCGGGGCGCGTTGGCGGGTGGGCGATAATGGGCATGCGCAATACGCCCACTTCGCCGGGATTCATGCCAATTTGCACCTGTGTACGGGGCACTTCGATGACAACGGGATTGCCTTTACGGTCTTCATCGGGAACGCGAATGGCCACACGCACCTGCATGTTTTGGTCGACCATATTCTGCAAAACGATGGCAATCTCTACCGGCTGGTTGATAAACGCCACCGGCGGAAAGACCCCCACCGCAACCTGCAGGCGATCCAAGCCAATACGTGTCCCCCCCGTGATAGTCCCCAACACGTCTGGGAATAACGGTTGTAACTGCATTCACCACCCTCCTCAAGTTGGAAAGAATTACTTCGCCCGATAGCCGTATTTCATCAGCGCCTGCTCAATTAACCGCTCTGCAATGGAGAAAATTGGCTCGGTGCTTTCATCACGGTATTCATTGCGGGCGGCAACGATACCGCGTATTTCTTGCAAAATTTCGCCCACATCTTCATCGGAGAGTAGCACCCGATCGAAAATGATAAGCCCCCCAAGCACTAACGGCATCCATGCATGGGCGAAATCAAGCTGCAAATTATTCTCTGGATTGAGAATTTCCATGAATTGGTCAACATACACCTTACGCTCTTCTTCAGTACCTAAATTTTCGCCAGTGGCCACTTCTAGCATCGTAAAAGCGTGATTGGCGGCATCGCGCACCAAGTCGTAATAGCAAAAATGGGCGATAGCTTGCATCGGGAAGCGGGCGGCGCGTTCATCTTGCGCCACAACGCGCAGGAAGCGGCTCACCCAGTGCGGCAGGGTGAACGGCGTCTCATCGGCAAGGCGAGTTTCATCTAAGAGCGGCAGCACATTATAAACACCAGCCGCCAGCGCACCATGCGCGGCATCGCCTTCGGAGGGTGCGGCATACTCCAGAATGAGCGTCAATAGCTTCGCCACCAAAAACTGCTCGATCGGGCGTAGTGGGAAACCCGCTTTAGAAAAGGCACTTTCGGTTTGGCGCAAGAGCATGTTATAAGACTGCTTGCGGCGGATATTCGGCAGCACCATCGCTTTTAAGGTCTGATGATAGCGCTGGAGCAGCAAACGGTCGTCGAGGTGGTCTTTGATTGTCCATAGGCTCGTCCAGCCTGCCTTAAGCGTTGCTAAAGTGCCCGCACGGCCAGACATCACGGCGAACGGCACTTCGACGGTACTGCCCAATATGGACTGGCTCATCACATCAAACGCGAGGGATTGCAAGCTGGCGATTTCGCCGCGCAAGCTGTTGCTGAGCATATCCATTTCTACTGTACCGCCGCCCTCTGGCAGGCGAATGCGCTTCGGTTTAGTGTTTTTATCAACAAGGCGGGTTTTAATATCTACGCCAATGCGATAGTCTTGCCCGATGGCGGTATCGGGCAAGCAGTTGATGGGCAGGGTCACATAACCGACTTCGGCGGCTTCTAGGCCAACAATGAGCTTACGGGTTTTGGCGACGAAACGCCCTTTTTTACGTTTTGCGTCGCGGTCTGGTATTTTGAGGACAACTTGGGCATCAATGGGGGCGTCGGTCACATTTTGTAAAAGGATAATCGCCTCGAAAGGGCGACCGGCGCGCACAACACGGGGGCGCACCGCTAGCGCCGCCTGCACAAAGCCAAAGTTATAACGCAATCCGCCGGTAATTGTGCCGAGAATATCAGGGAAATTGGGTGGGGTTTGCTGTGCCACTGTTCCGCTCTTTCACTCATACCTTATCACTGTCTTAAATTTGCCCCACACACACCGTTTTGCCAACCTTGAGATAGATGCCGAATTTAGCTCTATTATATACGC
>WGEI01000424.1 GCA_015492875.1 Anaerolineae bacterium
ATTCCCAACGTCAGCGATGACCCAACCATAATTTTTGAAGATACATCTATAGACGCGGTCGTTATTTGCTCTTCAACAGATACCCATGCCCAATTCATCATTGAGGCCGCGCGAGCGGGCAAAGCCATTTTCTGTGAAAAGCCCATTGACCATAGTCTAGCGAAAATCGATGCCGCCCTGCAAGCCGTAGAGCAGGCGAATGTTCCGCTACAAATCGGCTTCAATCGCCGTTTTGACCCCAACTATGCCCGTGTTCGGCAGGCTGTCATCAATGGCGAAATCGGCACGCCACAGCTTCTGCACATCATTAGCCGAGACCCATCGCCGCCCCCCATTGAATATATCGAAGTTTCTGGCGGCATTTTCCTCGATATGACTATTCACGATTTTGATATGGCGCGCTTCCTCATTGGGGCAGAGGTGGAAGAGGTTTATACTGCTGCAGCCGTCATGGTAGACCCTGCCATTGGCGAAGTGGGCGATTTAGACACGGCGATTATCACATTGAAGTTCAGCAATGGCGTTATTGGCACAATTGATAACAGCCGTCAAGCGGTTTATGGCTATGACCAACGAGTAGAAGTGTTTGGTAGCGGTGGCGCTATTCACACGCAAAATAATTACCCGAATACCGCAACCGTTCAAACTGCTCAAAGCGTTTATCGTGATTTACCATTACATTTCTTCATCGAGCGCTATACCGAAAGCTACATCATCGAATTGCAGGCGTTTGTAGATGCGCTGCTGAAGGACGCCCCCGTGCCCGTTTCCGGCTTAGACGGGCGTGTACCTGTTGTTATGGGGCTAGCCGCGCGTAAATCCTTCGATGAAAATCGCCCAATTCGGCTGGATGAAATAAGTTAATTGGCGCGGGCAAGCTGCCGCATTTGGTGCTTTGTCCCCGTGCGCTTGCCTTGACAGCCTCATAGCCCCATGCTATGATTTGGTTACGATATAGTTTCGCACAGAGAAGTGGGCAACCCCCACTTCTCGTTGTTATACGGACTAATCCTTTTCACAATTTCAATTTTCGGTGAGTCCCTGCAGCCAAAGCTCAGGGGGGATTAACAGGAACATGAGAAACGAGTTTGAAGTAGCATTTAGCGAAATTGCTGAGTTACGTGCCCTCCCACGTGAAGTCGTACTAGAGGCGTTGCAAAACGCTTTGGTATCAGCTTATCGTCGCCATTTTGATGCCAGTAATGCCCAACGCATTGAAGCGCGTATTGACCCTGATACAGGGCGCATTCGCATTTTCGCTGAAAAAGAAGTTGTAGACGAAGTTCAACTGCCGGATACTGAGGTAGATTTAGAAACCGCCCGCTTTCACGACCCAGAAGCGCAAATTGGCGATTTGGTCATGGTGCAGGTGCAAATACCAACCAAACAATTTGGTCGCATCGCTGCCCAAAACGCCAAGCAAGTTATCTTACAGAAAATCCGCGAGGCGGAACGCGCCGCCTTGTTTGATGAATTTTCTGAGCGCGAAGGCGATTTAATGACCGGCACCGTCCAAAGCATTAGCCAGGGGACAGTGATTGTTAGTTTAGGCCGTGCTGAGGGGCGTATGCCTCGCCAGCAACAAATCCCAGGCGAGCGCTATCGCCCGCATGATAAACTGCGCGTTTACGTTGTCGAAGTGAAACGCACCAATCGCGGCCCAGAAATTATTGTGAGCCGTAGCCATCGCAATATGTTACGCCGCTTGCTGGAATACGAAGTGCCAGAAATTTACAATGGTCAAGTCGAAATTAAAAATATCGCCCGCGAAGCCGGCTATCGCTCTAAAGTTGCGGTTGCTGCGCTCCAAGATGGCATCGACCCTGTTGGCGCTTGCGTGGGCATGCGCGGCATCCGTATCCAAAACATCGTTAAAGAGCTTAACGATGAAAAAATCGATGTCATCGAGTGGAATCCCGATCAAGAAGTATTCATCTCTAAAGCGCTGAGTCCAGCGCGTGTGACAGGCGTTTACCTCGATGATGACCCCGATGCCGGTCGTACCGCTATTGTCCTCGTACCAGATGATCAACTTTCGCTAGCCATTGGGCGCGAAGGCCAAAATGCGCGCCTCGCCGCGAAGTTAACCGGCTGGCGTATTGATATTAAGAGCGTGAGTGAAGCGGTACAAGATGCCCTTTCAATGTTAGATGTGCCGCCGCTGAACGCACTTCACGAAACACATGCGGATATGATTGAGCAAGTGCGGGCTATTATGGCCAAACGTGAGGCGAATCGTGCAGTGATGCCTGAAGAATTTGCCGTATTAGGGCGCTTTGCAGATGTAGCCGAACGCACTTTGCTTGAAGCGCGCCTTGCCGAACGGGCTGCGCGTATGGAAGAGATTAATGCGGTTCGTGCGACCTTGCCCGCCGCTGCTTTCTCAATCCCCGTCAGTATTTTAGACTTGCCCGATGATATGATAGAAGCCCTTGAGTCATTTGGTACTGTAGGCGAAATCATGTTACGCTTCCTCATCGATGAAGAATCAATTCACCGCCGTTTAGAGAACTTACCCGAAGGCGCATTAGAGCAGTTGCAACAGGCACTAGATGCTGTTGTCGTGGCGATTGATATTGATGAGACCGTAGATGAACTGTTCCTAGAGGACGCTGAAGCCGTTGAAGAGGTTGATATAGCAGCGGATGCGGATGCGGATGAAGCACCAGAGGCGACGGCGGAAGAAGAGGAAGTAGAATCCTTTGCCGAGCTTATAGCTGCTGAGCCAGAAATGATTACTGACGCTTTTGGCGAGCCGGTTTACGAAGAAGAACCTGCGCTACCATCAGCCAAGCAATCAGAGGCCGAGTTTGATTTAGACTTCGATGATGACCTTGAACGTGTTTCTAAATCAAGCAAGAAAAAGAAGAAGAAAAAGCGCCGTGACCTCGTCTATGATGAAGATAGTGGGCAAATGGTTGCACGTCGCCGCCGTAAAGGCTCTCGCCGGCGTAGCGAATGGGATGATGATTTCGAGTTCTAATGATGAGGTTCTCATGGCGTATCCCAATCCTAATGACGCTAAACTGGCATTAGACGTGTATCTTGATGAAAAGAAGCGTCAACATCGTTGTCGCCCCCCACTATTCAATATCTCTGAAGGCGATGGCGATGAAATAAGTGCGTCTGCAGTGTCTTTGCCGCACAAAAAATGCAATAAGTGTCGTATCCGTCATTGGCTTGATGATGAATGGGAGAGCTAGCACCGATGACAAAGCAAGCTCACGCTCGGAAAAAGCATATTCCTATGCGTTCTTGCATTGCGTGCCGCAAATCTTTCCCTAAACGCGAGCTGCTTCGTCTCGTTTATACCCCACACGGGGTGCAGATAGACCCTAGCGGCAAAGCTGCCGGTCGTGGCGCTTATATTTGTAATCAACCAGAATGCCGTAGGCGTACGCTGAATGCCAAAGTGCTCAGCGATGCACTACGAGTTCCGTTATCAACAGAACAGTTTGCTGCTTTAATGCAGCAACTCCAGCAGGCCACCGACTCATGATGGCCACGATGTTTATTCTACGATTTGCCAGTAGGTGGTAGGCAGGGGGCTGTATAGCTTTTCCCTGCCCGCCGTCACAGTGAAAACGGAGGCGTTATGGCAAAGGAAAAGCAAGTAGTTTTAATCCCTGACTACCTTACGGTTCGTGAATTGGCGGACCTTATCGAAGCCAGCCCCATCGAAGTGATGAAGAAGCTCATCAACAACGGCATTATGGCTTCGATTAACCAAACAATTGACTACGACACTGCGGCAATTGTGGTTGAAGAGTTTGGCTTCGAGGCGCAATCCGCTAGTGCAATCGCAGCCATAGAAGAAGAACGGCGGCGGCGTGAAGAATCGACACAAAAATGGCGCTCGATTTATGAGAATGAACGCCCCGAAGACCTGAAACCCCGCCCCCCTGTCGTCACGATTCTCGGCCATGTTGACCACGGTAAAACCACTTTGCTTGATACCATCCGTTCCACCCGTGTTGCAGAGGGCGAAGCCGGCGGTATCACCCAGCACATTGGTGCTTATCGTGCTCAGCATCAAGGCCAAATTATTACCTTCCTCGATACGCCCGGCCACGAAGCTTTTACTGCTATGCGTGCACGAGGGGCGCAGGGCGCTGATATAGCCATTCTTGTTGTGGCTGCCGATGATGGCGTTATGCCAACAACGCGAGAAGCCTACCAACATGCCCGCGCTGCTAATGTTCCTATTGTTGTAGCGATTACTAAAATTGATAAATCCAATGCCAATGTTGAGCTTGTCAAACAGCAATTGGCAGAAATGGGATTAGTGCCCGATGAATGGGATGGCGATACGCTGATGGTCCCTGTTAGCGCCCCACAGAACGAGGGTATCGATGATTTGCTTGGTGCCATTCTGCTCATTGCTGAAGATGCCGAGATTGTCGCCAATCCCAATGGTAACCCCGCTGGTATTGTGCTTGAGGCCGAGATTGATCGTAGTCGCGGCACATTGGCCACCTTGCTGGTGCTCAATGGTACGCTCAAGCAGGGAGACGTTGTTGTTGCTGGTTTAGCCTATGGCCGCATCAAAGCGA
>WGEI01000425.1 GCA_015492875.1 Anaerolineae bacterium
GGGTATGGGCGCGTTTGACCCCAGCGTCAACCAGCACCCGCACCCACCCAGTGAAGAAGAGGAACTAGCCCTAATTGAAGCGGTGGCAAAGGGCGATATTGAAGAAGCGCCCGCTGTTGTAGAAGCGGCGGAAGAAGAGCCGTCCCGTGTGTTTGGCAGTTACGTGTGGATGGTGGCGGCACTGGCGTTGAGCGCATTCCTATTGATGGTTGCGGTTGCGGTGTGGCCAGATGGCCCCGGTCTGAAGATTGTCGGCGCGCCAGAGGGCGATTTTGCGGCATTTGGCACGGTAGAAATCACCCTGCCTTTCAATGGCCCGACTATTCAAACCTCGCAATTGGTGATTTTCCTGTTCTATGCCCTATTCAGCGTCATCTCGCTGGCGGTGATTGCGGCCATCCTTTGGCTGGTGATTTATAGCCTCTCGGCAGGCATTACCGAAGTGCGGAATACTAAGCCGACGGAAGAAGAACTCATTCCGCCGAAGCCAGTACAGGTGATGGGGCGCATCTTTGCCCGCATAGCGTGGATACTGCGCGTTGGGCTGCCGCGCTTTTTAGGGCAAAAGTAGGGGGTTGATATGAGTGAAGCTGCAATGGAACACGGCCATCATATGAGTGCCGAAGAAGTAGCCCGTAGCAACGATAACCAAAAATTCGCTATGTGGCTTTATCTGGCGTCAGAAATCGCGATTTTCTCGATATTCATCGGCGCTTATGTCATTTTCCGCGTGCGTGAGCCGGAAGCCGTGCGCGCCTTCCATAAAGGGCTGGGCGTGACGCTGGTCACCATCAACACCTTCATCCTGCTGGTGAGTAGCTGGGCGATGGTGATGGGCTTGCGGGCGATGCAACATGGCAACCGTCGGGGAATGCTGCGTTGGATTAGTTTGACGGCCATTTTGGGCACGGTTTTCCTCGCAGGCCAATATATTGAATACCGCGAACTAGCAAACGTCGAAATCACGCTGCAACATGCGACTATCTCGGAGAATAACGAGCTACTTCATGCGCTAGATTTAGAGAATGTGGAAGCGGCACGGGAAGCCTTAGGCGGCTTTGGGATGCGCTTTTATGTGCCCACTGCGTTCCATGGCGCGCATGTTCTTGTGGGCGTGTTGTGGGCGTTGCTGGTGCTTTGGCGCGGGCGCAAGGGGCGCTATGACCATAATCCGGTCGGCATTGAGGTCTTCGGCCTCTATTGGCACTTTGTCGATGTCGTCTGGGTGTTGCTGTTCACATTAATTTACCTCATCTAGGGGGCATCATGACGGAAGAAACACAGAATACACAAGAGCAGAGTGAACATACACCAGCGCACAGGGGCCATAATGATGAACTCACCCTTTTTGGCCAAACTATGCCCATTTATACATGGGTATTGATAGCTCTGGGCGTTTTGACGCTGATTGAGGTATTCATCGGCAACAATTCCGATTCCTTGCGCACCTTTGGCAGCATTGTCTTGCTCGTGCTGGCATTTGCTAAAGCGGCGCTGGTGGTGCTGTTCTATATGCACTTACGCACCGATAGCCGCATCTTCGCGGTGGTCTTGCTGTTGCCTTTAGTCGTCTCGGTACTATCGGTACTGTTCCTCGTGACTGTCCCCGCAGGCTATTAAACGAACCCATCAGGAGGGGCGGCGGTATTGCCCCTCCTTTGTCTGTCCAATTTACTGCGCATCATGCTAATAAACTGTGTATAAACTTAAGCCTACCTTTGCCCTACGCTGTATTGTCAAGAGGCCATGTAGGTTTTATGATAGCAGCGATTTATAGTAGCGATTTAACGAAGCATAAGAGGTGGTGATAACATGCCACAAATTCACGAACCCCCAATAGACCCGCTGGCCGATACTAGCCCATCGATAGCCATACGCCCGACGCCGCCCCAAAAGCCGCGCCGTTGGCTGGGATTGCTGAGCCTATTGGGGACATTTATTTTCACGATTGCGACAGTCGTTATTCTGCTCACACCGCAGGACATGCAAGAGTTACCAACGCCCGACCCAGACCTGCCGCAAACGCCCCTGCCCACAATAGAGCAAGCGCCAACGAACACACCTGCGCCCTTGCCAACTGTGGTCAGCCAATTTCCGACACCATTGCCAACGGCCAGCAGCCAAACGGTGACGAACGTTTTGCAGGCGCCGCTACAGCGCTTCAATCTGGTGAATACATTCGCGGTATATGCAAGTCCGTCGAACCCATTCACGATTGTGCCGGATAGACCGCGCAGCGAGGTCATTCAATACACTGTCCAACAGGGCGACACCATAGAGAGCATCGCCCGCCGCTTCGGCCTGACGCCGGAGACCATCGCTTGGTCTAACTCGCGCCGTGTTACCTTGGCGCTCTTCCCCGGCGATGTGATTAACATTTTGCCAGTTGATGGCGTGTACTATACCGCTGTCGGCGCGCGCACAGTGCGTGAAGTTGCAGAGCTTTATAAGGTCGATGACCCATATGTCATCTTAAACTCGGAATTCAACAATTTGCGCGGGTTAACGCCGGATTCTGTCATCCCCAGCGGGGCAAAAGTGGTTATTCCCGGTGGCCAAGCTGAGCCGATTACGTGGAATGCACCAGTAGAGACTGATGCCAATGGTTATGTGGCGTCGTTCGCGCGGGGGCAACCGGGGAGTTGTGGCACTGTCAACCCGTCTGGCGGTTCATTTTGGACGAACCCCATCCCCAACGGGACATTTGTGCGGGGTTACAGTGGCTACCATCCGGCTTTGGATATAGCCGCGCCTATGGGTTCACCGATTTATGCCGCCAACAGCGGCCCGGTGGTATATGCCGGCTGGAACACTTGGGGCTATGGCAATTTGGTCGTGCTGGCACATGGCCCATTCATGACGGTATATGGGCATATGCAGAGTATTCTAGTGCGCTGTGGCGAGACGGTTGTGGCCGGCCAACAAATCGGCAAAGTAGGCAGCACGGGGCAATCAACCGGTCCCCACCTGCACTTTGAGATACGCTATATGGGCGAAACCCAGAATCCATCTGGGACACCCGGCATTGGTTGGTAGCTATAACCCGTAGTGAACTAAAAACGCCCTGTCTACATTGGCAGGGCGCTTTTTGTTAGGGGTATAGCCAATTAATCGACACGGTGGCAAGCCGCCCAATGTCCCGGCGCGACCTCGATAAGTTCGGGGTCTGGCTCTTGATAGCAAAGGTCAAAAGCGACAGGGCAACGAGTGTTGAAGTTGCAACCAAGCGGCGGATTGGCCGGGCTAGGCACATCACCTGTCAGAATGACGCGCTGGCGCTTCTCCTCGACCTCTGGGTCGGGCACAGGCACAGCTGAGAGCAAGGCCTGGGTATAAGGATGCTGCGGGTTATCGTAAACATCATCTGTTGGGCCAATCTCGACAATCTTACCCAAGTACATAACCGCCACGCGGTCACAGATATGGCGCACCATACTGAGGTCGTGAGCGATGAAGAGATAGGTCAGGTTAAGCTCTTCCTGAAGCTCTTCCATCAGATTGACAACCTGCGCCTGAATAGATACGTCTAGGGCGGAAATCGGCTCATCAGCGACGATGAAGCTCGGTTGAAGCGCAAGGGCGCGGGCAATACCGATGCGCTGGCGCTGGCCACCGGAGAATTCATGCGGGTAACGATTGATATAGTACGGGTTCAAGCCGACCTTTTCCAGCAAACTCTCCACGTATTCTTGTTCTTCCTTGCGGTTGGACATAATTTTGTGAATACGGAGCGGTTCGCTGACGATACCACCGACAGTCATACGCGGGTTCAATGAGGCGTATGGGTCTTGGAAGATGATTTGCATACGGCGGCGCATAGCGCGCAATTCCTCACCCTTCAATTGGGCGAGGTCTTTGCCTTCAAAAATCACCGAGCCATCTGTCGGGCGATAAAGCTGGAGAATAGTGCGACCGGTGGTGCTTTTGCCACAGCCGGATTCACCGACAAGGCCGAGAGTTTCGCCCTTGAATACGTCAAATGATATGCCATCAACGGCACGGACGGCGGCAACTTGCCGCTGAATGAAAATGCCGGAGGTGATGGGGAAATGTTTTTTGAGATTGCGGACGCTGAGGATGACCTCTTGGCCATCGTGCGTTTGGCTTGTGGCCATTGTTTCGGGTGCAGAACTAACCATGTTGTACGACCTCCTCCTGTTGGCGGATGTCAGCCCAGCAAGACATCAAATGGTCTGGCGTGCCATCAGGAACGACATTAAGCGGCGGCTGTTTTTCCCAGCAATCTTCTAAATTGAAGTAATCGCGGGTTTTACAGCGGGGGGCAAAGGGACATCCGCGCGGTTCAATGCGCATATCTGGCGGCGAGCCTTCGATTTGCTCTAGGCGGCCACCGCCAGCGGCCAAGTCCATACGGGGCAAAGATTTCAGCAAGCCACGTGTATAGGGATGGCGGGTATCTTTGAATACCTGTTTAATATCGCCCTGCTCCATGATACGCCCGCCGTACATCACCAAAATGCGGTCGGCGATACCGGCGACCACGCCCAAATCGTGGGTAATCCAAATCATGGCCATATTGAACTCATCGCGCAGTTGCTTGACCAGTTCAATAATTTGCGCCTGAATGGTTACATCGAGCGCGGTTGTCGGCTCATCGGCGATAAGCAGCTTGGGGTTGCACGACAAGCCCATAGCAATCATGACGCGCTGGCGCATACCACCGGAAAATTGGTGCGGGTAATCATCTAAGCGGCGATGGGCATCGGGAATGCCGACAAGGTCTAATAGTTCAGCCGCACGACGCCGTGCCGCCACTGTATTCATGCCAAGATGCAATTTCATGGCTTCGGTCATTTGCGTGCCGATGGTCAACACAGGATTGAGCGAAGTCATCGGGTCTTGGAAGACCATGGCGATTTCTGAACCGCGCACAAGGCGCATCTCTTCTTTAGAGAGCTTGAGTAGGTCACGGCCTTCAAAAATCACTTCGCCAGATTCGACCTTGCCGGGGGGAGAGGGGATAAGCCCCATGATTGAGAGTGCATGGACGCTTTTGCCGCTACCGCTTTCGCCCACCACGCCGAGGGTTTCGCCCTCGTTCAGGGTGTACGAAATGCCATTCACGGCGTAAACCGTCCCTTCCTGTGTGTAGAACCTCGTGACGAGGTCTTTAACCTCCATAAGTACGCCCAACGGGAATGCCCTCCTTACAATAGCCTTCTTTGTTGAAATAATTTCGCATGTAGTGTTTTAAGCGCCCCAAACCTTTTTGTCTCTGGTTCGCTTTTGTGTACAACAAGAAATACTTGTCACCATACAACCACTGAGACAAGAGTTTTGCACAAGAAGGGGGTAATTGTCAAGAAAACTGCGCGTAAAATTAAACACATCCTCATATTAGGGCAGGATTTTCCTAGCATACAGCATCGGAAATTGAACTTCGCCCTTCAATGAGAGTATCTATAGTATCACTGTCCACGAGAGAGCGGGAAGACATAGAACGGGTCTTCGGCTTCGGCGATATAGCGCTCTAGGGTTGCCAAGTCGCTATAGGGCGCGAAGACATCGGGATTATCCCGCACTAGCTCGGTGTAGATGAGTAAGCTCAGTCGCTCGCCAAAGTGATGGGTGTCAAAGAAATCACTCTCATCACCCCCAAGCGGTCTAGGGTCGATGAAGTTATAGAGCTTGTAGCCATAACGGGTTACAATGTCATCGGTGGCCTGTATCGTTGGCGCTACATAAGCATAATCTGGGTCTGTCAGTAGTGCATCCGCAACTTCGGGATAGAAGGGCAAAATCACGGGATAGAGCGCTATATCATGCTCGGCAGCCAGCGCGGCGATTTGCTCCACATCTTCTAATGCGGGTTGATAAATCGTCGTGCCATCGCCAGGGCTATACCATGCTGTGCGCGTTTGGAAGGCTTTGTATGTGCGTGTTTCCTCTAATGGCGGTCTGTTTTTCGGCACTAACACACTGCCATCAGGGAGGTAGCCGATGCGGTTGAGTAAGGCATTGTATCCCCAATAAATGACGCCATCTTCATAAACCCTTTGTGAAAGTGTAATATAATTACCACCAAGCAATTCTTGAAAAGTGCGCTTAGTCGCTGCCTCTAATTGGGTTAAATAGTTCCAATCTAAAGGTACTGTGTCTTGCTCCCAATAAGCGCGGCTATTTGGAATTGATGGCGTATTAAATCTAAATAAATCTAGCCCCAAAATGACGATTGCGGGCGTTTCCCCTTGTTGCAATAATGTATTAAATAAGGCAAGGTATTCTTGCTCTGTTGCACCCGCTATACTGAGATTGTAAAAATCATTTTCAGATGTAATCACAAGTGCATTACGAAAATGGCGGCTGCGGGAAGAGCCTAATACCAGAACAGCTGCATGGCGATACATTTCGGCCATAATTTTATATTGTAATGGGCTTAATGGATCATCTTTGCCCCAAGCTGGCTCATAAATAATTGGTGTAGTAGACGTATTTTGTTGCTCAACCACAGCATGAACGGGAATGGCTTCCCCTAAATGATAAGCAACAGGTAAAACACTCAAAGCAATGAGCATTAAAAGCGAGGTCAAGAAAAAAGTAAATTTTAGGATGAAACGCCGTGCCATATGGATGCCCTAAAACTGGAAGTAGATGAACGGTTCGGCAGTGAGGGTATTGAGAAAAGCGAAAAGGACAGCGAGCGCACCAGCATAATAGAGCGCCCAGCGCACCAACGGACGCCGCATAACTTTCGCTTCCAGCTGAATATGGCGATTGAGCCATTCAATCCCCAGCAACAAGACAATACTCCCGCCTAAGAGCAAGAATTCAATATGGGGGTCAAGCGCAAGGTCAAATACTGGCTTTAGTAAGGTGGCGCCCCCCTGCGAAAAGTCAAAGAGTTTGCCGAGTACATAGCCAGCGTCTTGGATGCTGTTGGCGCGGAAGAATATCCACGCAAAATCAGCAATGGCGAAGGTCAATGCCCAGCGCACTAGTGCGGGTATATGTAGGCGCTGCTCTTTGGAGATAAGACGGCGATAAGCAGTTTCAACCACCACCACAACGCCATGTATCGCCCCCCAGAGGACAAATGTCCAATTTGCGCCGTGCCACAGGCCACTGACCACAAAAACAACGAAAAGGTTCACCAGATTGCGCCCAAGTGAGACGCGGTTGCCGCCAAGTGGAATATAAACATAATCGCGGAACCACGTTGAAAGCGAAATGTGCCAACGTCGCCAGAACTCGCTGATGGACTGTGAGAAATAGGGTTGGTCAAAGTTCTTCATGAGGTCGAAACCCATGATGCGCGCCAACCCAATAGCAATATCAGAATAGCCGCTGAAATCGCAGTAAATTTGAAAGGCGAAGAAGAACGTCGCCACCCACAAAGGTAAGCCGCCATAAGATGGCAAATCGTTATAAACCGCATTGACGTATATCGCTAGGCGGTCGGCAATAAAGACCTTTTTGAACGCGCCCCAAAGCACCAAGCGCAAGCCAGAGACCACCCTATCATAGTCAAAGTTGAAGACCTTGCGGAACTGCGGCAATAGGTTGGGCGCGCGCTCAATTGGGCCAGCGACGAGTTGGGGGAAAAAGGCGATATAGGTGGCGAAGATGCCGAAGTGCTTCTCTGGCTGCACTAGGCCTCGATAGACATCAATGGTATAGGCCATCGATTGGAAGGTATAGAAAGAGATACCAACGGGCAAAATCACATCAAGCGATAGCGGGGCTTGTCCGGTGAAAAAGGCGATGCTGCTGCTGAAGAAGTTGAAATACTTGAAGATGAACAAAACGCCTAAATTGACCGTGATGCTGGTGAGTAATAATAGTTTTCGCTTACGGCGTTGCTCTGTTGGTGTGTTGCCAAGATTGCGCGCTACCCAATAATCAATCCATGTCGAAAAGGCGATGAGGAAAATATAGCTGGCGCGGCTAAAGGCGTAGAAAATATAGCTGGCAATGAGTAGCAATATCCAGCGGCGGCGCGCAGGTAGCAGAAAATAAAGGGGGAAGACGATGAAGGCGAAAATGATGAATTCTATAGAGATGAATGACATAAGCGATTCTTCATTCAGTGTAAGCCGATGTGCGCTGCATTATGCACAATGAAGAGCGAAACAAAAAGGCAGAATACCCCCTGCCCTTTTGTTAAGCTTGTTAGTGTTTACGAGGTGGTTTGTTGGCGCTCTTGTTCACGGGCTACTCGATACCACTCAATCACCTCGCGCAGGCCGTCGCGTAGGCTGGTCGTCGCCTTGAAGCCAAATTCGCGCTCGGCACGGCTGCTATCA
>WGEI01000426.1 GCA_015492875.1 Anaerolineae bacterium
ATTGAGTATGCACCTAATGAGGCACTATGTTTCGCAAAATCGTTAAAGCGGTGGTTGGCGATCCTGTCGAACGCGCTATCGCCAAATATCGCGCTGTGGTTGAACGAATTAACGCGCTTGAGCCAGATATGCAGGCGCTATCGGATGCTGAGTTGCGCGCTAAAACAGATGAATTCCGCCAGCGTCTGGCCGCTGGTGAGACGCTTGATGATTTATTAGTTGAAGCTTTTGCTGTTGTGCGTGAAGCATCTGTGCGAACGATAGGCTTGCGTCACTACGATGTTCAGCTCATCGGCGGCATGGTATTGCATCAGGGCAAAATTGCCGAGATGCGCACAGGCGAGGGTAAAACACTCGTTGCTACGCTCCCGCTCTATCTCAACGCCTTGCGGGGAAGCGCCCACCTCGTCACCCCTAACGATTACCTGAGTAAAGTTGGCTTACAACAAATGGGGCCGATTTATCATTTGCTGGGCATTAGCGCCGCCGTCATCCAAAACGCGCCCCCCGGCTCTGGTACGGGTTCATTTATGTATGACCCGACATTTAACTCGGATGATGACCGTTACCAAAATTTGCGCCCTATCTCTCGCCGCGAGGCCTATCAAGCCGATATTACCTACGGCACAAACAATGAATTCGGTTTCGACTACCTGCGCGATAACATGGTTTGGAGCGTAGACCAGATTGTGCAGGGCGAACTGGTGTATGCCATTGTCGATGAGGTCGATAACATCCTCATCGATGAGGCGCGTACTCCACTGATTATCTCTGGCCCCTCTGACCCGCCATCAGAGTATTACCGCATCTTCACCGATATTGTTCGCCGTTTGAAGCCGAGCAGCGAAGAGAGTGTGGAAAACGAAGAGCCTGATGGCGATTACGTCATTGATATTCAAGACCGCGTCGCATATTTAACAGAGCAGGGCGTCGAGAAAGTAGAGCGGGCATTGGGAATAGACCGCCTCTATGACCCAGAAAATGCCGAGATGATCCCTTATCTCGATAACTGCTTACGCGCCCACGCATTGTATAAGCGTGACCGTGAGTACATTGTCGAAAATGGCCAAGTCGTCATTGTCGATGAATTTACTGGCCGTTTGATGCATGGCCGCCGCTTCTCCGAAGGCCTCCATCAGGCGATTGAGGCTAAAGAAGGGGTGGAAATTCGCCGCGAAAATATGACGATGGCGACCATCACCTTCCAAAACTTCTTCCGTATGTATAAAAAATTGGCGGGTATGACCGGTACTGCCGCCACCGAAGCGGAAGAATTCGAGAAAATCTATGGCCTAGAAGTGGTAGTTATCCCCACCAACTTGCCCGTTATCCGCTTTGACCATCCTGATTATATTTTCATGACGGAGCGCGCCAAATGGAACGCAGTGGTTGAAGAAATTCGCCAACGTCATGAAAAAGGCCAGCCGGTCCTTGTCGGTACGGTTTCCGTTGAGGCATCAGAACACCTCAGCCGTTTGCTCAAGCGGGCGGGCATTCCCCATGAAGTGCTCAATGCGAAGAACCACTTCCGCGAGGCGAGCATCATCGCGCAGGCCGGTCGTTCTGGCGCCGTGACTATTGCCACCAACATGGCTGGTCGTGGTGTCGATATTTTGCTAGGCGGCAATCCCGAAGGCCTTGCGCGCGAAGCCTTGCGCAAAAAAGGAGTAGATGTCACCGAAGTATCGCCCGAAGAGTGGCAAGCAGCCTTACAAGAAGCCGAAGCCCAATGCCAAGCGGACCGCGAGAAAGTGCTTGAGTTAGGCGGCCTCTTCGTTCTGGGTACAGAGCGCCATGAAGCCCGCCGTATCGATAACCAGTTGCGCGGTCGTGCTGGCCGTCAAGGTGACCCCGGCGAATCCCGTTTCTTCATCAGCCTAGAAGATGATTTAGTGCGCCGTTTTGGTGGTGACCGTATCAAACGGGTGATGTCATGGGCGAACTTCCCAGAAGATGAGCCGATTGAGCATAACGTTATCTCAAAATCCATCGAGCAAGCGCAAATCCGCGTTGAAGGCCATAACTTTGATATTCGTAAGCGCGTGCTTGAATATGACGATGTGGTCAATAAGCAGCGGGAAATCATCTATGCACAGCGCCGCCGCTGGTTAGAAACGGAAGATTTAACCCCGATTGTGCTGGGCATCATTGATGACCTCATTGTTGATACTTTGGATGAATTCATCCCCGAAGGCCTCGATTGGGATGAGGTCGATTTTGAGGCTTTGCACCGCCATCTGTACACCATTTTTCCATTGCCGAACGACATCACGCCAGAGGTGATGGCCGAGCTTGATGATGATGAGCTAGAAGAGCGCCTCATTAATGCTGCTCACGAAGCCTATGAGCGTAAACGTCAAGAACTAGAGGCGCATCAAGAAGGCCTGATGAAACGGGCGGAACGTCAAACGCTTTTGCGTGCACTGGATAATAACTGGATTCGCCACCTCACCGACTTGGACATCCTGCGTGAGGGTATTGGCCTGATGGCAATTGCCCAGCGCGACCCACTGGTGGAATATCAGCGCGAAGGCTTCCGTATGTTCCACGAACTAGAAGACCGTATTCACCGCGATGTCACCCGTACCATCTTCTCTATTCGTGTAGAGCGCGCTCAAGCGCAACCTACTCGCCGCCCCATGCGCGCCATTCGCCCAAACACTACAAATGGCAAATCTAAGCCAGAGCCTAAGCGAAAAACCGCCAAAGAAAGTCTTGGGCGTAATGACCCCTGCTGGTGTGGCAGTGGTAAGAAGTATAAACATTGCCATATGCGTCAAGATAAAGCTGAAGCGCGTCAAACATAGTGCTTTTTAGGGGCAGTATGATAGAGCTGCCCCTTTTTCTTACATAATTCACGATAACCGTAAGGTATGTATTTTGAAACGATTTTGAGGTTTAATTTATGTTGCTTATGATTGCTGTTGCGGTTATAGTATGAAGTAGCACATGCACCAAGATAGCCCAATGATATTCATCATGGTGTGCCATTTGGGAGGGTGTCAATGGTCGTTCATGAATTGGGAGATTGTGAGTTAGATCCAATATGGGTAGAACTGCTTACCACTAGGGTCAACACGTTTGCTAAATGGGACATTGTACGCTTTTTCCATGATAACCCTCATATGATGGATACCGCTGAAAACATCGCCCGTTATATGGCACGAAACGCCGAACAAGTTCAACAAGAATTAAAAGGGCTGGTCTCTGCCGGTGT
>WGEI01000427.1 GCA_015492875.1 Anaerolineae bacterium
ATATCTTGAACCTGTGATATTCAGCTTTCTTATCGCATTGGGACTATTTTTCGTTTTGCCTTGGTTTTTACAAGCCCCGCAACAAAGTGTGCGAGTGATGATTTTCGTTGGGTTCATCACTTTTGAGTTATTGTGGTTTGGTATTGATAATGATAACTTTGAGCCTATCCCGCCCCAACAGCAATTATCGATGACACCGCCGCCGTTGGTGCAAGCCGTGCTTAATGATACAGATGGTATTTTCCGTGTCGATGGATGGCGCGGGTTAACTGACAATTATGGCAGTATGTATCATGTTATGGATATGCGCGGTATCAGCCCGCTATTCTTAGATGGAGCACATGCAATCATCTATTTCAATTTCGTCAATAACCGCCCCGCATGGGAAGTGTTTGCCGTGCGTTATGTTTATAGCGGGCAGGATACATTAGGCGTTCCGACTGAAATTGTGATGCAAGGGCAAGATAGAGATGGTGTGGTTTACCTGCATAAGCTCCTCAATCCACGTCCATTCGCCCATCTGGTTTATCAAGCAGAAGTTTTGGACAGCAGTGAATTTGCTCGTGAGTTGTTACTATTAGAGCCGCGCTTCAATGCTCGTGAAGAAGTTATCCTCACCAAAACACCAACGCTGAACTTACCTGAAACACCACCTGAAAATGGCGGACAAGCGGTTATCACACGCTTTGCACCAGAAACATTTACCATTGATGTAGAAACATCTGAAAATGCTATCCTCAGCATTGCGCACCCCTATTATCCGGGATGGCGGGCAACACTTGATGGCGAGCCGGTTGAGATATTAGAGGCTTATGGGGCGCTTTCTGCAATTGAAGTGCCTAAAGGGGAGCATACGATTGTCTTTGTTTATGAGCCAAACAGCTATAAATTGGGTGCGGTTATCAGCCTAATGACATGGGGGATATTAGGGGTTTTGGCCATGATGGTTATAGGGCGGAAGGTGAGTTATGCAATCAAGCAATGAATTACAAAATTGGTTCATGCGGTTAGATAGACGCCTTTATGCTGTACTAGTCGGTATCGCTATTGGATTGCTTGGCGGCGGCATCGGGCTGCTTATCATTTTCACAGACCCGCTATTAGCCGTTGTCGCTGTCGTTGGAATTTTAGCGGCGCTATACATACTCACAGATGTGAATGTCGCGCTTTACGCCCTTATCAGCATACTCTTGCTCCTTCCATTCGGTATATTCCCCGTGAAAATAGGCTTTAAGCCCAGTCTAATTGATTTAGGCATGGGCGCGTTCCTGCTGGTTTATTTGTTTCAATGGATGACAGGGCGCAGGCAACAGCTGCGATTAACGCCTGTACATCTTCTACTTGCGCTCTATATTGGCTGGCTTTTACTCACATACGCATTGGGGTTACGCTATGCGATGCCAACACAGCGCAACATCCGTGAATTTGGTGGCGTCATTCTCGCTATTGGCATGACTTTTGTATTGGTCGATTTATTGCGCGACCCCAAAATGCTGCGGCGGCTCATCTGGGTGATATTTATTGGCATTGGCATACAGGCCTTGATGGCGATTATCCTTTATGCCCTGCCCGATTTAACGGCAGAGAGTATCCTCGTCCGCCTAGCGAGGCTCGATTATCCTAATGGCGGCGTCATCCGCTATATTGAGGACAATCCCGCTTTGGGGGAGCGCGCTATTGGCACATGGATTGACCCCAACACCCTGGGGGGCGTGCTCGCTGTCGCTGCGGCAATGTTGACACCGCAAGTTCTCGCTAAAAAACCTGTTCTACGATATCGCGGGTTGACTTTAATGGTGCTCGGTTTAGTCGGCATGGCGCTCTTTCTCACATTTTCGCGTTCATCATTTCTCGCTTATGGGGTCTCGCTATTTGTATTAGCGGTAGTGCGCTATCGAAAATTGTTGCCTGTTCTGGCTATAGGCGCGATTCTATTCTTCATTTTGCCCCAAACGCAGGCCTATGTAGACCGCCTTATGCAGGCCTTTGCTGGGGCGGATTTAGCCACTCAGATGCGCATTGGTGAATGGACGGACTCTTTACGCCTTATCAGCCGTTACCCTATTTTTGGCGTTGGCTTCACCGGAACGCCAGAAATTGACATTTACACCGATGTTGCCAATATGTACCTCAACATGGCCAATCAAATTGGATTGGTGGGCGTCGGGATTTTCTTAACCACGATGGCGGGGATATTTATTTATGGCATTCGGGCATGGCGCTATGCCAAGCGAGATAAGGAGTTTGATGCAATTCATCTAGGCTATCACCTTGCGTTGTTAACGGCATTGGTCAATTCAATCGCCGATTTATACTATTTTCGCCCAGATTTTCAGGGGCCAATCACGTGGTTTTGGCTGGTGGTTGCGCTATGCCTCACCAGTTCTCGCCTCGCACTGGAGCGCTATCGAGAGGCAGAATCTGATATTGTCAAGAGGCGGGAAGTCTTGTAGCATTGCTAACTGCACAATCTATCTATTGACTTTGCTTTCCGCTCTACACAGCATGTCTGATGCTGATGGGGGCAAACCCGAGGGAAGGAGATAACCCATACATCATGAATCGTGAATACGAACTCGCAGTTGTATTTCGTGTTGACCCGAACGAGCAAGTCATCAATGAAGCTGTTGATGAGGTAAAAGGTTGGGTTGAAGAGAACGAACAAAGCAAAGTGACCAACATTGACCGTTGGGGGCGGCGGCGTCTCGCTTACCAGATTAAGAAACAGCGTGAAGGCTACTACGTATTCTATACGATTGAAGGCAGCCCGTCATTTTTGCCGGAGCTGGAGCGTAACCTGAAGCTTTCTGAGAAGGTTTTGCGCTACCTCGTCGTACGGAAAGACAGCTAAACTCGTCTTGAGGATGTCGTCATGGCACGCGGGCTAAACAAAGTGATGATCATTGGCCACGTTGGCAGAGAGCCGGAGATGCGCTATACACCGAGCGGGCGTCCGGTAACGAGCTTCAGCGTCGCCACAAGCCGCACGTGGACGACCACTGATGGCGAACGCCGTGAAGAAACAGAGTGGTTTAACGTGGTGGCTTGGGGCACACTGGCAGAAATTTGCAAAACGCACCTAACGAAGGGGCAGCAAGTTTACGTTGAAGGCCGTTTGCAAACGCGCGGATGGGAAGACGAAAACGGGACAAAGCACTTTCGTACGGAGCTTGTGGCTAATGAGATGATTTTGCTTGGTGAGCGGCGTAGCGCCTATGACGACTATCTAGATGACAATGACAATCCAGAGGATTACGCCTTCTAACTTCTCAATCTGATGTATAGCGATAACACGAATTTCAGGAGCAAATACCAGTGAGCGAGAATGAAACCCCACAGGCCGAAGCGGCTAACAAAGCTGCTGAAGAAGCCAAAAGTGAATCGACCTCAAGCAAACCAAGCCGGTCAGACCGCCCGCGCGGGCGGAATCGCCGTCGTCGTTCCCGCCGTCAAACCTATTATTGCCCCGATGGCAAATGCTTTGACTACAAAGATGTAGACACACTCAGACGCTATATTGCTGAGACGGGCAAAATTAAACCGCGCCGTCAAACCCGTGTATGCTCGCGCTGCCAGCGTGAACTAGCGCGTGAAATTAAACGTGCGCGTTACCTGGCTTTACTGCCATTTGTTGGTGGGTTCGAGGACTAATTTTTACACCCATGGTGCAGAATATTGCCAGTAACGGGGCATAGCATTGGACTATGCCCCACTTATTGTAAAAACCCATATGGGTGATGTTTAAGCAGATGAAACACATTAAAACCATGCGGTATTGAGAATTGATAAGCATTTATATTAGGAGCTGAGCGTTAGTATGGCCAAAAAACGCCAGACCACCGGCACACCTAAAAGACGTAAAAACATTGCTGCCGAAGGTTCAGGGAAAAATCAGCCTAAAAAAGCCGCTGAATATCGTTCGCGGGCAGAGCGTGAAGCTGAAATTCAGCGCCTCATTGTACGTGTGACCATCGCGGCGTTAATCATTATTGTCGTGATTGTGGCTGCTACATTTGTGGTCGACCGTGTTGTTTTGCCAAGTCAAGCTGTTGCAACAGTTAATGGCGAAACTATCACGGTACGAGAATTTCAAGAGCGCCTCCGTTTTGAGCGGTTACAGATTAACCAGCAGTTAAACAACGTTGTGAATCAGCTGCGTTCATTCGGTATGGATGACAATCAGATATTCCAGCAGCTACAGCAACAACCACCCTATAGCACATGGTTGAATGAGTTGAATTTCCCTGACCAGTTGGGGCAGCGTGTTGTCAATGAGATGGTTGATGATTTACTCATTGAGCAATATGCCGAAGCCAATGGTATCACGGTCAATGAAGAGGATATTGAAAACGCCCGTAGCGCATTTTTCAACTTTGAGCCGACAGCGACTGCGTTGGCCGTTCGCAATTTAGAGCCGACAGAGACGCCGATTCCTACTGAAACGCCAACGCCTTACGTCTCTCCGACACCAACCTCTACGCCAACACCAACGGCTACACCAGAAGCAGAAGCAACGGCTGAGGCAACGGCTGAAGCGACAGAAGCGGTAGAATTGCCAATACCGCTACCAACACCAACATTAAGTGCAGAGCAAATCCTTGAGGATTACCAATCTCTTGTGGATAGCTATAACCCACTGGTTCGCAGTAGTGCAGATGTTGACCAAGCCTTTATCGACAATTTCTTCCGCAGTCTTGCTCTACGAGAAGCGGTGCGCGAAGCTATTGCCGAAAGTCAGGAAATTTCAACGAATGCAATCTGGGTTAACGCGCGGCACATTCTTGTGGAAACCGAAGAGGAAGCGCAAGATGTATTAGATGCGTTGGCGGCAGGCGAGTCCTTCGCGAGTTTGGCGCAAGCGGTTTCGCAAGATACGGGAAGCGGTGCGCGTGGTGGAGAGCTAGGCTGGTCGCCAATTGATAACTACGTCGAAGAATTCGCCAATGCAGTAGCAGAAGCGCCCATCGGCGAAATCGTGGGGCCAGTACAAACGCAGTTTGGTTATCACATCATTCAGGTACGGGCGCGTGAAGAACGCGAGCGGGATGAAACTGAGATGGAAACTGCGAAAGACCGCGCCTTTGAAGAATGGTTGCAGGCTTACCGCGATGACCCGAACAATGAAATTGAAATTAGCGACATTTGGCTGAATTACACCTCATAAGCCAACGCTAATGAATTTAACAATCGAGCAGCGTCTTAATCTAGGCGCTGTTTTTGTTTATATGAATGACGAATAGCCTACGTCGCTTGCCTTGCTCATTGCTAGGCATTGCGGGCGTGGGCTATAATGCTCACCATGATTAACCGACATATTGCTAGACTTGAATCACAATTAGAGCGAATTGTAGAAGGCGCTTTCTCTAATTTATTAGGGAAAGCACTGCGGGTGCAGGATATTGCCCTGCAATTGGCCAGAGAAATGGAAACACAGGCTAAGCCAATACCAGGGCAAGAGGCATCACTGGTTCACGGGCGCTATATCATTTATATCAACGAGGGAATTTTCAATAAATTAGGCGACCAAATTCCTGATATGCAA
>WGEI01000428.1 GCA_015492875.1 Anaerolineae bacterium
GCATATCTTCGCCATTCCAATGTTGCCGCACCAAACTGTGCGAAGATTCATCGAAACAGGCTAGCAGGGCTTGCCCGATGACCGCATCGGCAGTGGCATAGCCAAAAATTCGGACGAACGCTGGGTTCACGTCGATAATGACGCCATCCAGAAAAACAATAATCGCCTCAAATGCCGCATGAAGCAGGCTTTGATAGCGTTGTTCGCTTTCTGCCAAAGTGCGGTGTTGCTGGCGGATATAGCGGGTATCGCGGTCGCGTAAATAAGCACTCAACACGATAAAGCCGGTACTTGAGCCGACAAATATAATGGTTGCGGCCATATTCATATTCGTGAGCACAAAAGATAACCCCACCGTTGCCAGCAGGCTCATGATACTGATGGCCAATGTTGGCCAAATTGGGGCGATGAGACTCGCCAAGAGCACGTTCAATGCCAGCAGAATTAGCGGTTGCTCCAAATCTTGCTGGAGCGTTAATGCTACATAGAGAATGATGCTGTAGTTGAGTATGAGGTAAAGCAGGGCTGCAATGACATAATAGCGCGTGCGACTGAGGAGGTAAAAAGCGCCCAGTAGCATGACGACAAAGGGGAAGACTTCTGGCGGCGGTAAAAAGGCATCTAAATGGCTACCGTCAACCAGTAGATAAATAACGATATGCCAAATAAGGGTAAGGGCTAACAACCGCGCCCGCCGCTGGTCTTCAATATCGGTTAAGTGGGGCGATGGCTTAGTGAGCCACCTTATTCCCTTTCTCAGGCTTTGCATCCAATGATGCCGCGCGTCTGATTTCATGAGACCTCTACTGCCCTCACACTTGCTTCCATTGTAGCATTGAACTACAGACAGGACACGCAATACCTGCTATAATCGGGGCCGGCTGAAGCGTTTTTAACACTTGAGAGAGGATAGACCGATGGTTTCGACCACCGCTTCGGAAACGCTCACTATTGATCGCATTGCCGAACTGTTAGGCGATGAGGCCGATTACTTGCTGAACCATACTTGCAACACAATCAGCCGCGACCGCCTTTATACCCCGTCGCCTACCTTCGTTGATGATGTTTTTGCCCTATCAGACCGTAATCCCCAAGTGCTTCGTAGCTTACAACAACTCCTAAATACAGGCCGTTTGGCTGGCACGGGCTATGTGTCCATTTTGCCAGTTGATCAAGGCGTCGAGCACTCGGCGGGGGCGTCTTTTGCGCCTAATCCAGATTATTTTGACCCGGAAAAAATTGTTGAATTAGCCATCGAGGGCGGCTGTAATGCGGTCGCCTCTACTTTTGGCGTATTGGGGAGTGTCGCCCGTAAATACGCCCACCGCATCCCGTTTGTTGTCAAAATTAATCACAACGAACTGCTCACCTATCCCAACACCTATGACCAAATTATGTTTGGCAACATCAAACAAGCTTGGGATATGGGCGCGGTGGCCGTTGGCGCCACTGTTTATTTCGGCAGCCCAGAGAGCAACCGCCAGCTGGTGGAAGTGGCCGAAGCCTTCGCCTATGCCCATGAGCTGGGTATGGCCACCATTCTCTGGTGCTATATGCGCAATTCTGGCTTCCGCGTGAATGGCACAAACTACGAAACCGCTGCCGACCTCACCGGTCAAGCGAACCATCTCGGCGTGACTATTCAAGCGGATATTGTCAAGCAAAAGTTGCCCACCACCAACGGCGGCTATAAAGCGCTGAACACGGGCGACTCTTCATATGGCAAACTCGATGAGCGTATTTATACCGAACTCACGAGTGACCATCCAATTGACTTGACCCGCTATCAGGTGGCGAATGGCTACATGGGGCGCGTTGGCCTCATCAACAGCGGTGGCGCTAGCGGTGATAACGACTTCGCCGCTGCCGTGCGTACCGCTGTCATCAACAAGCGCGCCGGCGGTATGGGCTTGATTAGTGGGCGTAAGGCTTTCCAACGTCCGATGGAAGAGGGCGTGCGCCTGCTCCACTACATTCAAGACGTTTACTTATGTGATGAGGTCACCATCGCCTAACTGCCTTAAAACCGCAACTCTTGCGAGCTTTAGGCTGATTATTTCAAAGGGGCGCATGGTTTCTGCGCCTCTTTTTCATCGTAAAGATTGCATAATCGCTTGGGCAAAACGGGCTGGCGCTTCTTCATCGGCACGTAAATATAGCTCCGGCTCAATCAGTTCAAGCTCCATTAGCAAAAGTTGCCCATCCCTATTGACCACATCCACCCGCGCATAAGTATGGGGCTTATTGAACTGTTGCAACATGCGTTGCGCCTGCTGAATCATCGCCGCTGTCGGTTGGTCAAAAATGACGCGGCCACCCCGTTCACTTTGCGAGCGGAATTCCCCCGGCGCGGGTTGCTTGCGCACTGCATGGCTATACTGGCCGTTGAAAAAGATGAACGACCATTCGCCCTCATCGATAATTTCAGGGATGAAGGGCTGCACCATCAAGTCATAGGCGGTCAGCAAGCGCTCTAAACGCGGTTGGAAGGCGGCAATATCGCTATGGCGCAAGCGCCACGTATTTTCTCCACTGGCGCTAATAATGGGCTTGACGACGACCTCTTGCCAGCCCTGCTGCTGCGCAATCGCACGCAAATCGCTCACCTCCCCGCGCCCTAGCCATACCGTCGGCACAATGGGCACGCCTTGCCGCTCCAAATCGCGCAAGTACGTTTTGTTCATGTTCCAGCGGAGCATTGGCGCGGGATTGCATAACCTCGTCCCTTCAGCCTCGCGCTCGTCTAACCAAGCGCTGAACGCGCTGGCATGGTGATGATAATCCCAAATAGAGCGGATGATGACGCCACCATAGCGCATCCAATCGATTGTCGGGTCATTCCAAATGGCGATTTGCGTCTCTGCGGGTAAATGCGCCAATACCAGACGGCTATCTTCGTCTAATCGAGGATATGCTTTGCACGTGGCGAAAACAAGTGGCGCTGTCATCGGCACATCTCCATTGAGTAAACAGGGTTTAATCGGCTCAATGACCAATAAAAAGGGGACGCAATCGCGCCCCAATGGTAGCTAAAATATACGGCGAAGCGCAGCAACGGTTTATTCGTCGCTGTCTTCACCTTCTTGATTGTCGGCGGCGAATTTCAGGTCATAGTCCAGATATTCTGCCGAGTTGACGCGCTTCAGGCTGAGGCCAAGTCGGCGGTTTTTCACATCGACCTTCACTACGCGCAAGGTGAGCGTTTCGCCAATTTCGACGACCTCGCGCGGGTGCTTGACGCGCTCATCGCTCAGTTCAGAAATATGGATGAGGCCTTCAATGGCATCTGCCTCTACCAAACGGGCAAAAGCGCCAAACTTGGTCAGTTTGGTGACCGTCGCCTGCACTAGTTGGCCAACGCTATAGTTCGCCGCGACAATGTCCCACGGGTCTTCTTGTTGGCTCTTCATGCTCAGGCCAATGCGTTTGCGCTCACGGTCTACGCTAATCACCTCAACCGTGACCTCTTGCCCCAATTCCACCACATCGCGGGGATGGGCGACATGCGTCCACGAGAGTTCGGTACGGTGTACCAGCCCTTCAGCGCCGCCAATATCTACAAACGCGCCAAAGTCCTCAATGCTGACGACGCGCCCCGTGCGCACTTCCCCAACCTCTAACTCCTCAATCAGTTCAGCTTTACGCCGTTCGCGCACTTCGCGTGCGGCAGCCCGTTCCGAGAGGATGAGGCGGTTGCGGCCACGATCAACCTCCATCACCTTAACGGCAATAGGCTGGTTGACCATTTTGCCATAGCGCTCTTCTGGCGTTTCGCCCTGCATATCAATCATGCGCGTATCGCTCACTTGGCTATGGGGCACGAAGCCGCGCAAACGACCAAAGCGCACAATTAGGCCGCCCTTGTTATAGCCAGCGATGCGGCCATCGTATACCGCATTGCTTTGGCGATACTCTTCGGCCTTGCGCCAATCGAGTTCCTCGAGTGCCAAATGCACCGAAAGGATAACCCCGCTGCGGGCGCGTGGGTTCACCACGTACACCGAAATGGTATTGCCGGGGGTAAGCTGTTCCAGCAGGGTGCGGTTCATACGCTCTAGTTCGCGGCTGGGGACAATGCCTTCCCGCCCTTCGCCCAAGTCAACATAAACCGCTGTGGGTAGGGTGCGGGTGACTGTGCCCTCTAATAAATCGCCGCGCTTGAGGCCGCTTGTTTCGGCTGGGCGCTCTGTTTGTGGGGCTTCATTGGCGCTGGCTTCTTGTTCTTCTTCTTCGTCGATGCCATCCCCATCGCTACCTGCACTCGGCGCATCCGCGTTTTCATCGACAATGGCGGTTGTTTCATCATTGTCTGGCGCGGGGGTTGCTTCCGTAGTGGCAGTTTCCTCTGTTACTGTTTCCTGTTCTGGTGT
>WGEI01000429.1 GCA_015492875.1 Anaerolineae bacterium
CTCTAACACCAAGCGCCCAACCTCTTTGCCGAATAAATCCGCAGTGGTTTCATTGATAATGCGGGCTTCGCCAGCGAAAGCATCGCCCGTGAAATAGCTGATACCAAGCGGGAAGGCATAAAGATAATGATGTAGCCATTCATGGGCAAAGGTCTCTATGGCAAAAGGCAGATTGGCTGTCTCTTGAATCATAGCGGGATATAGCGCAATACCACCAGTAGGAACAATTAATGAAGAAACCTCAAAACGCGCATCGATGGCATCTTCTAATTCCGCCCGTTTATCTACAGGCAATGGGAATAAGCTCAAAGAAATCTCAAAGCGGATGGCATCGCGGGGCGAAATGACGAGCACATTGGGCGATTGGGTGAAGTGCATGGCTATCGGGGGCAACAATTGTCCAGCAAGGCCAAACCCCTGCTCGACTAACACAGCGGCGACTTGCCCCTCTAAAATCGCTTCGACAAGTGCTTGCTGTTGCAAGAGTTGGGCGCGGAGGCGGTCTCGTTCCGCCCGCAGCTCCGCAGTAGCAGTCAATGGGTCATCAATGGCGGGGTCGGTATAGATAGCGTCTATCTGTGTTTCTAATTGGTGCACATGAGCAAGTGAGGTGAAATAATCGCGGACGATTTGCGTTCGTTCCGCTTCCGGGAGGAAGGGGGCAATGCCGAAAAGAGATTCATGCGCTTTTTGCGCCAGTGCTTCCGCTTCCCAGCTGATATAGTCAAAATCATAAGCGCTGATAAAAAAGGCGACCTTATCCCAAAGGTCTGCGGGGGGGATGGTAGAGCGCTGGAGTACAACAAGGGCAGCAACCAGCAACACAAACGCCCTTATCACCTGAAGGACGTTGTGCAATAAGCGTTTTATGTAGACGAAATAGCTCACAAGGCTAGTGTACTACAAAGAAGCGGTGAGAAGAACAGCTGACAATCCTATAGCATATACACTCTATATGAGATTTTAGGGGATAATTAAGGCGGGATGGTTTTCCCGCCTTTTAACGACATGGGTCATGGCTACAGCGTATAGCGGAAGTTGCGGATAGCGATGGCGAAAAACACTAAGGCAATCAGCAACAGAATTGCGGCATAGGGCAATATATCCCCCAAACCGCCACCGAAGAAAATGAGCTGATTGAAACCATCCATCACCCACGCAATCGGGGAGATATGGCCAATAATCCGCATGAATTCAGGAACGATAGATAGTGGCCACCACGCCCCGCCAATTGGCGCGAGGATGAACGCCAACAAGAGGCTCAAGCCGCTGGCTTGTTGTTCGTTCTCTAAACGTGAACCAAGGGCGAAGGATAGCGCCGTAATCGCCAAAATATAGGTCAAGATGAGCACCATTACAGCAATAGGGTCATCCCCAAAGCTCACGCGGAAAACTATGCCAAAAGCGAAAACAACAGCGAATTGCAGAAGGCCTAGCACGAAGCGCCCTAGAATTTTCCCCGCGAGAAGTTGCGCTTTTGTGAGGGGCATGGCGGCAAGGCGTTGCAAAGTACCCTGTTTACGTTCTACCACCATTAATGTCATGCCGCCGAAAACGGTGAACATCACGAACATCGAGCCAATGCCGGGAACCGATTGGGAGAAGCCAGCCTGTAAATTGCCAGCGCTGGGGGCACTACCCTCTCCACTTACAGATAGCTCGTAATCCACACTGATAAGGTCTTGTTGCCACAGCGCGTCGGCACGTTGAAACACCGATTGTGCAAAAGCGTTCACATCTGGCACGGCTAAAGCGTCGCTAGATTGAGCGACATCCAAACCAACACGGGCGGCCACAATCGCCCCATTCAAACGCAAAACAGCGCTATTCACCGCTTGCAATATGGGGCTAGGCGACACGCCCGATTCAGCGGAGATATAGGTTAAACTTGTGCTCTCAAAGGCGGGAATGGCCGCGCTAAAGCCTTCAGGGATGATAATCGCCGCGCGCGTTGTACCCGCTTCCACCCGTTTTATAGCGGCGGCTTCGTTCAGTTCGGCATCATCACCTAGCTCACAATCATTAGCTTCATTATCAACCGGGCACAAGAGTAAAGCATCGCCACCGAGTTCGCGCAGCGTCTCGATGAAACGGGCGGCACTGGGGCCACCATCTAGGTCGATAATATCTACTAATAGCTGATTGCGAGGGGCAGAACCGCTATTTGCCCAGCCAATGATGAACGTCAAGATGATAGGGAGCACCAATAAGCCAAACAAACTACCCGGCTCTCTGAGGAAAACGCGCAAATCGTTGATTGCAATATCGATAGCTTTTCTCATGATTACCCCCTAAACCATCTCGAAGCGGCGCGAGAACAAAACAATGCCCAGCGCAAACATGACGATACCTTGAACCAGCAGAACAAGGACATGTAAGGATACATCTCCCGTTCCAACGGAGAGCAGGTCAAAGGCTTCGCTGCCCCAATACACCATAGAGAGCTGCGA
>WGEI01000430.1 GCA_015492875.1 Anaerolineae bacterium
CAATGCCCAACCCCCTATCGGCTTGCGTCCATGTTGTCATGATTTTCATACCTACTGGATATACCCCCGCGAGGAAAACGCCCGTCAAAAAGCGCATGAATAGCGCCCATGTCGGGCCATCGGCAAAAGTGATGAGCGCAGTTGCGAGCGCGGCGGCAAAAGCTGAGCCAGCAAAGAGCCAGCGTGCAGGGATGCTATCGGCCAGCGTGAAAAAGGCAGAAATCAGCGTGCCAACGACGAAGCCGATTTGTACCGACATTGTCAGCCATGCCTGCCCATTGGCATCGAGCGCCCAGACTTCAGTTAAAGCGGGCACGACCGCCGACGCCGAAAACCAGACGGCCATCGCAAGCAATTCGGCCAACGCTAATAACAACAGCACCCGCCATTTGTGTTGCAGCGCATCCGTTGTGATTGAAGGTGTCTTGGCAGTCATGGCATTCCCCTCATCTCTCACTCATCCATGCCCATAGGACGGGGTGAATGCCCGTTGCCTTACGCCTCAGTGCAACCCCTCTGCCATTGGTGTGCGTGGTGATTTGCCCGTCAACCGTGTGAATAGTTGATAGCCCAGCCAGCGGAATGGCTCTGGCGGGATGGGGTCATAAATGGGCTTTTGCGGCATATAGAAGGGCAGGCCGCGCCAACGTTCATCATCGCCGCTGTAAAGGTCTGTTAGTACCATGCCCGCCATATTGGCCAGCGTCACACCATGCCCACAGTACCCCAGCGCATAATATACATTGCGATGCTCACCAGTGACGCCCATGAGGTTGTTGCGCCGCAATGTGATGCCCAGTGTGCCCGTCCAGCGGTGCGCTAGTGGAATATCGGCGCTACGGGGTAAATAGTCGCTCATTGTCTTGCGCATCGCCGTGAAACTGCTTTGGGCGCTGTGCGGTGTGTTAGGGTAGGCGGTACGGTTGCGGAATAGATAGGCATAAGAGGCGTTACTGCCACCGCCAAAAACGATATGCCCTTCGCGCGTCAGCGTAGAATAAGCGATGCGGTCTAAGTCGTCCTCATAGCCCGCCAGTTGTTGCCAGCCGATGTTATTGAGCTGTTCAGGACTTAGTGCTTCTGTGGCGAAGACGTGCGAATGTAAGGGGAACAGCGCATCACGAAAATACCCCAACTTGCCTGTGTAGCCATTTGTCGCCAGCACAATGGCCTTCGCCCGCACTTCTGCCTGTGGCGTGCGTAGGGTAATCTCCCGACCCTCTTCAATGCGAATGACGGGCGTCTGCTCATAAATCGCTACGCCTTGCGCTTCTAGCACAGGCCGCAACTCACGCACCAGTTGCGCGCCATTCAATTGTCCGCTATTGGGGTCAATCATCGCCGCATACACGCCCTCAAGTTCTATATAGGGCTTCAACGCATCGCCCTCTAAAAACTGCACGGGGATGTCCAATCTATTGTAATAAGCCGCTTCTTGCCGCGCCGCTTCGACCCTGTCCGGGTGTGTGATGACGTGTACTGTGCCGTCGAGGCGGTGGCTGACGTTCAACTGATGCCGCTTGATGATGTCGAGTATGGTTTGAATACCCGCATGAGTGGTTTGGTAAATGCGTTGCACCATTTCATCAGAACTATAGGCCAGCGGGTCTGTCACCCAGTTCAGCAACATACCCCCGTTACGCCCACTAGCTCCATTGGCCAGCGTTTTCGCCTCTAAAAGTACCACGCGCTTTTGAGGGTAACGACGGCTGAAATGATACGCTGTAGAGACGCCCGTGAAACCGCCGCCGATAATCGCTAAATCACAGCTTATTGGCTTCTGTAATGGCGGATTAGGGCGATAATCGGGCGTTTGCGCCACCCATAACGACTGGTTGTCGTCAATCTCTAACGTTTCTGGGAATATGCGCGCCGCTAGTGGCCATGTTTTCGCGGCCAGCGCAGCGGCGCCGAATAACGCACGGTTGCTCCATTGTGCAATGCGCTTCATATTATTTCGCCTATGTGACTGTAGTTCGTTCGTGGCTTAGATTATAACAAGCACTAAAACAGGCACAAGCGCACCAACTGCCGCGCCAACGACAATCTGCGCGGGGGTATGGCGCTTTAGGTTGAGGCGGGCGGCGCTGACGAGCATCACAATTGGCACAGTGAGCAGGGCATAGCCCATGCCAAAGAGGGCTGCTGTGGCGATGGTTGTGCTGCTGGTAATCATCGCATGGACGCTGATTTGCCATACCAGCGTGATGATCACAATCACAACTAATTGCGCTAGACTGACGAGGGCTAATAAGGGCATTACTGGCGGCGCACCCATGAACCGCAGCGTCCACCATGCGATGGTTGTTGCGACGATTGAAACCAGCAGTGGCACAATACGTTCGCGGCGGAGTGGCATGTGCATATCGGTAATCCGCCCCCGATACACCATCCAACCAATATAGCTAACTGGTATAATGCAGACCAGTATCGTATATGTCCATGCCCATAAGAGGGCTTGTGCGGCGGAATCTGCAAAGCGAAATGCAATAGGGAAGGCGAAAACACCCCATAGCACTGGCGGGCTGAATAAATCTGAGACGACACGCGCCCAAGACCATTCACGATAACGGAGCTTTTGGTAGATAGATTGCCACATATTCAAGCTATAATCCCTATTGATGATCAACTAATGCCTACACACTATAGCATATCTATTTTAAGATTACCTGCATATTTCGTGAAATTGATGAGATTTTTAGGTTTATGAACGACGAACTGAGTGGACAACTGACATCTAGCTGGCAAATTCCACCCTATGCCCAAGAAGCGCTTTGGGTTCAAGGCGAGGGCTTTCCCGTACCGGCTGAGGGCGCTCATGGCCTGTTTCACCTCGAAGAGCCGACTAGCCAAGTCGTGGTGCGTTGGGGCGGTATCGATGGACCACCGATTGTGGCGTTGACTTGGCAAGTCGATTGTTTAGAATGGGATGGGCGCGTGGGCATCGGTGGCACGATTGATGCCCTACACATTTTGCCAACGCCCCAATATGGCACGGCCTTGCTTTATGTGAGTGGCCGCCCATTAGAGGCTGACTATCATCCATTCCCCCGCGCAGATGAACGGCTTGATGCGCCATACCGCACCGCCAATTTTAGCGATAGTTTAGCTTCGTTGGTGGATGTTGGTGTCACAACTTGGCTAATCCCCGCCGAGAAAAATCACCTACTCGGCTATTTACGGGATGCGCTATTGCGCGAGTTGCGCGTCCAGATTTACGGCCATCTAGCTGATGATGCCAGCAGGTTAGGGGAGGAATTTGCCCTACCGCTCATCATCGATGCCCTAACGGTTTTCCCGGATGATTAGCCCCTAAATGTGGGGCTATTTGTCCAGCAACCACTTCGAACACAGTCGCCCGCTGCAAAAATGGCTCGGTGAAAATGTCGAGTTCGGTTGTTGTCATTAAAGTTTGCGCCGCGCCATCAATCCGCTCCAATAAATAGGCGCGGCGTTGCTTATCTAATTCCGCAATGACTTCATCCAATAATAAAATCGGCCATTCCCCTAACCGTTCTTTCATCCATGAGAGTTCGGCCAGCTTCAAGGCGAGGACAGCCGTCCGGGCTTGCCCGCGGCTGCCATATAACCCGCAGTCACGGTTGTTAATGAGCAAGCGCAACTCGTCCCGATGTGGCCCGCTCAAGGTGATGCCGCGTTGAATGGATTCTTGGCGTTCATTTTTGAGCCGCTCGACAAATTGCGGGGCGATGCCCTCTGGTGTCATTTCACGGTGCAAATCTAACCCCAATACGCCGAATGACATTTGCCCATCGCCTTCAGCAGTTGGTGTGAAGCTGGGGAGATATTGCAGCGTCAGCGTTTCCACCCCGCCAGTGAGGTCACTATGAACACGTTGCGCTACATACTCTAGGTCTCGTAGAAAGCGCTGCCGACCCGCGATGATGACCGCCCCTTGTTGGGCTAATTGCTCATCCCAATAGGCCAACTCCTCTGGCTTTGCTTGCCCTTCGGCAATCCGTTTGAGCAAAGCGTTTCGCTGTGGCAATAGCTTTTCGTAAGTGTCTAGGGCTTGTAGATAGTCACGATCGACCTGTGTCAGCGTCTCATCCATGAAACGACGCCGCTCTGCTGGCGAACCCTCTACTAACGCTAAATCTTGCGGCAAAAACAGCACCACGCTCAACAGCCCAACCACATCCATCACCCGCTTATCGACACCATTGACCCGAATGACCTTCTTAAAACGCGGTAGGCCATTAGAGCGGTCTAGCATCAGCGTCATCTCTAGCTGTTGTAACATTGCTTCTTTCGTTGTCAGCTCAGCTACCAGCCGCGCAAAAGGTAACACGTCCTCTTCCACCGCCCAATGAATGAGTTGGCGGTCGCTGGTAGTGTAGGGCGAACGTGAGGTTGCTAGGTAGTAAATCGCTTCCAGAATGCTCGTTTTGCCCTGGGCATTAGCCCCGTAGAGGACAATCGGCGCTTGGGGTAAACTCAGTTCTAAACGGGCGTAGTTGCGGAAATTGGTCAAGGATAAATGTTCAATATACATGTGGTTATGTCGTTATCTGTGGGCGAGTTTGTTGACCTCTCCAGTATAACACCCGCCCGCTCACCTGCACACGGCGAAGGCCTACAAAATGGTGCTATCCATAAAGTGATGTTTTTCACACAGTGTGGTGTTACAGAGATTACAATAGCCCGTAACTAAGTTTAAGGGGCTGGTGTGGTAAAGCCAGCCCCAAATAGTTATGGCGCTTGAATAGCTTCAATCACTTGTAACGCTGTTTCGTAGTTCTCTAATGGCGGTTGCCCACTTACATAAGGCGTCAGCACGACGAGCATAGCCGTCTCATCATCGAGCGAAAAGGCGAATCGGGTGCGGATATAGCTGGTGTCGTTTATATATTCTGTGTATTGGTGTTGCAGAACTGGGCGGTTACCCACCAAAATAGGGCGCGTATCAGCTACATTAAATGTGAGCGGTTCACCTCTGGGGTTGAACGATTTCTCCAAAATGCCGAGCAAGTCAGTTGAGGTTAAATCGTTATATGCCAACATCTGCGCATCGAAGAGCCTAAATCCGAAGAGCATATCATCAGTTTCAAATCCAACGAAATACTCTTCCTCGGCGACCAGACGCCACTCATCAGGATAGACTAAGCGTGTACCATCACCGAAGACGTAGCCATTTGGGAAGGGCAGCCCAATGCCTTCAAACCCTACGCCGGGCACTTCCGCCGATGACATAATCGCTAGTACGGTGTTGCGCTCAGTAATCACGTTGCCCGTTAACGGAATGACGCCCGCCACGATTGCCGTGCCATCGTCCATTAACGTGATGAGCATCAATCGCGTATAGCGGTCGCCGTCGTCATTCTCTACGTATTCAAACTGGCCAAACCGCTCGCCATTGAAGTTGATTTCTGTGAACTCGCCATCGCTGAAGGTGATTGTCTGGTCTTTTGGCAAAAATACATCTTCTAGAATAGCCTCAAAGTCATCCGCACCAGAAGTATAACCCGCGTTAATCAACTCTTGTGGTGCAAAGAAGCTCAAAACGACATCGGTTTGTGTGCCGCGTAAATTCAATAACCCATCATCTTGAACCGAAAATTCCCAATTTTCAGGATATGGGAATATAATGCCCGTATCGGTCACGTAACTTTGGGTCAATGTGGGCACTGTGGGTGCGGTTAGGGTAGACGCGATGGCGCGGATAATAGGCTTCTCGGTAATATCATGACCGTTGATTGGCAGCGCGCTAGCAATGACAACCCCGCCGCTATCTAATGGCACAGCAATCAACAAGCGTTCGAATGGGTCACCATTCACGCTATCCTCATAGAGATATTCCCCCATCGAGCGCCCGTCTAACATGAGAGATTGTACCTGTTGCGCATCAAAAGTGATGTCGGGATTAGACGGTTGAAAGGTGGCTTCAAACACTGCTTGATAATCATTTGGGCGAATGTTGAAATTGGCCAAGTTATCGGCATAGTACCAGATGAAAATTATATCTGTGGCTTCACTGCGTAAATGTAAGAACCCGTTTTCGTCAACTTCTGCTGCCCAATTCTGCGGGTAGTTAACGGTACTCCCATCGTTGAAAATAAAAGTTTCGGTCAGCCCTTGTGCAGAGACAGCGATAGCGAGGAAGGCTGTCAAAAATATCGCCAGTATAGGCCAAAGTAACTTTTTCATGATAATGCTCGCAAACCTCATTTACAGGTGGGTGATAACAAAGAAGGCCGCCCCCATTGGAGCGACCCTCTCAGTATTGCCTAGTTTAATTTAGAAACCTGGCATCCCAAATGTGCTGGTATCCATTGGTGTAGCGCCTGCTGGGGCTTCATAGGAGAAGTCGCTGTTATGCTGAGTCAGGTCTACACTGAGGCTCATCAGAATATTGGTTGGCTCGGCTTCAGCATCGGGCGGTGCACCAGCGGCGGCGGCCATCATCATCGGGTCAAGTGTCATGGAAAAGTCAAATCCAAAGCCATAGAAATAGCCATTATCAACGCCAACTTTGGTGGTAAATGACATTTCGCTATTACCGAAGAGCATGCTGCCCAGCTGCGTCACCATTGGCATCATCTGGTTCAGGCTTTCCATATCAACAGAAGTGTCGCCACCCATAGTTGCGCTCATCATCATGGCTGTAGTGAGGGCCGTACCCAGTTGTGGGTCACTGAACATACCGGCGAGGTCAACATCCATCACAAAGACTGCAACGGTATTGCCATCAATGTTTTCATCGGCAATGCGAGAGACGGAGATATGACGCTCCATCATGGCATTGAACTCACCCATCATTTCCGTCGCCATCGGGTCGGTCTCCGCACCGCTCATATCGCCGAACAGTATCGATGGGTCCATTGGAATGCCCATAGAAGATAGCAGGTCATCTACGGAGATGAATTCCCAGCTTGTGCCATCGAAGGTTACATAAACAACGCCATCTACCAAGCGGAAGGATAAAGGACCACCTGCAGTCTCGCCTTCAACTGTCGCAGATGAATTGGTATCCATTGACAGAGACAAAGCTTTGAAGGGGTCAGCAGCGCTAGCATCGAAAGTGAAGCTACCAGAGCCGCTCGAAGTGATTTCCATACCAGGGTCTGCACTGAGCGTTAAGTCATAGCTCAAAGCAGCGCTAGTCACCTCACTGGCGGTAGCTTCCGCTTTATAGAACAAGTCACAATCGCTGGCAGATAGGCCGTAACAAGGCATATCTTGGGCTTGGGCAAAAGTTGGAACAACTAATGCCATCACCAGTACAAAAAGAATAACAAAACGTGTATAGCGTTTCATGAACAACGGTCCCCCGTTCTAAGAAACTGATAAAAAGTACCCAACATGGGTAGAAAAACAACTTGCAAGTTCATTATACGATAATTTACAATTTTGGGTTGCAAATAAGCTGTAAAATCCCCAAATCTTAGGGTGATTGTTGATAAACACTGGTTGAAATTGGTTATGCTCGGCTTGCATGTTACCGGCGAATACGATATATTATGCGGCTACTCAGCGCTTGTGAATGAAAGAACAATGTGCCCGCGATTTGGTAAGTCCAAACGCGATTTTACAGCTGAATTATTGTGTGAAAAAACTTTGAAAAGAATTTTCTGGAGCGAAAATCATGCCTCATGTCGTCGTACAACTCAATGTGGAAGATTATGAAGACTTTGTTGCCCAGTGGCCGAAACTCGGCGGCACGATGAAACAGCATGGTGCTGATGGCGTTACCCTCTACCGCCATAACTATGATGCCGATGCCGTTATCATGACGTTTGATTGGGCAGATATACAAACATTAGAGGCCTTTCTAGAAGGCGAAGCGTTGCGTGATGCTTTCCGCCAAGCCCACGCCGGCAAACCGCAAATTATGTTTGTTGATGATTATTCCCAATCATGAGCTGATGCACAAAGCGAAACGATGTAACGGGGCTGGTCGAAGTGCTAGCCCCGTTTTGCTTTAGGGGAATATGGCCTTCATCATCTATGCCCGCGCGTTTTGAAAGTGGGACGAGAACAGGGGCAATATGTTAGGCTGTGCTTTAACCTCTATCAGTTCGATAGCGCAGTAATCCTCACTATTGCCATCATCCATTCTAAAGCTTATTCCGCTCTCCTAAGCGGATTTAAGCGGTATGGCTATTCAGTGGTATAGTTGCGCCCATCAAGCTAGGTTGAGGAAAGAGTTGTGAGATGCGCCCGATGTCTTTCGATTTTCGCTCTCGGCGCTCAATGGTTGTGGCGCGCCGTGGCATGGTGGCGGCCAGCAATCCGCTTGCTGCACAGGCTGGGGTGAACATTTTGCGGCAGGGCGGGAATGCCGCTGATGCTGCTGTGGCCGCTGCGGCTGTGATGAATGTCGTTGCCCCCGCCTCTACGGGTATCGGTGGCGATGTTTTCGCCTTATACTACGATGCCCAAACTGAAACGGTTTCCGCACTGAATGGCAGTGGGCGCGCCCCCCAAGCCGCTAGCATTGCCCGTGTTGTCGCGGATGGTCATACACAAATCCCCCCGCGCAGCCATCATGCGGTCACTGTGCCCGGCGCAGCGCGGGCATGGGAAGACTTGCTCAAGCGCTTTGGACGGATGACATTGGCAGATGTGCTGACCGATGCTATCCATTATGCGCGTGATGGCTATCCCGTTTCCCCAGTTTTTGGCGCGGCGTGGTCATCGCCCCGCGTTGCCGCACTATTACGTCAGGGCGTCAACACAGAGGACTATTTGCCCGATGGACAGCCGCCGCAAGTTGGTCAAGTGGTGCGTTTACCCAGTTTAGCCCGCACCTTTGAAATGGTGGCCGAAGGTGGTGCAGATGCTTTTTATGAAGGCGCTATCGCCGATGCTATCGTCGAGACACTTCAGGCACTCGGTGGGTGTATGACCCATGAAGACCTGCACAACCACCGCTCTACTTGGGGCGATAGTCTCCATACTGATTATCGCGGCTTAACCGTGCACGAGCACCCACCTAACGGGCAAGGGCTGGCGGCGCTCATCGCGCTCAATATATTGGAAGGCTTTGATTTATCATCAATGGCTTGGGATGCGCCCGAACGCCTGCATATTATGGTAGAGGCGATGCGATTGGCCTTTGCGGATGCTCGCCACTGGATAGCCGACCCCGCCACCGACCCGTCTCCCCTCGATTTTCTGTTGAGCGCTGACTATGCCGCTCAGCGTCGCGCCCTGATTTCCTCTGAGCGCGCTATGCCGCCGCCGCATTACGGTATGCCGCCCGATAGCTCCGATACCATCTATCTGTGTGTTATCGATGGCGAGGGTAATGGCTGCTCTTTCATCAATAGCTTATATATGGGGTTTGGTAGCGGCATTGTGGCCAAAGGGACAGGCGTCTTCTTACAAAATCGCGGCGCAAACTTCAGTATGAACCCCGAACATCCCAACGCGCTGGCTGGCGGCAAACGCCCCTACCATACGATTATCCCCGGCCTAGCGACAAAAGGCGGCGAACTGTGGGCGACATTTGGGGTGATGGGCGGCTTTATGCAACCGCAGGGGCATGTGCAGGTGATTAGCGCCATGATTGATGATGACCTCAACCCGCAGGAAGCACTAGACCGCCCGCGTTGGTGTTTGGATAGCGGCACAGCCGATAGTCGTTTACTGCTAGAGGATGGATTGCCTGTGGCGACAATGGCGCAACTGGGTGAATTAGGCCACCGGGCACAGCCCGTGAGTGGGCGCGCCCGCGGCGTTTTTGGTAGCGGGCAGATTATTCGCAGGGATGCAGAAACGGGCGTACTCTTCGGCGGCAGTGACCCGCGCAAAGATGGCCTAGTAGCGGCATTCTGATAGGGGAGACTATGCGCATTTCCTTAAAAGGCAAAGTGGCGTTGGTGACGGGGGCTGCGCATCGCGTTGGACGGGCAATTGCCCTAGAATTAGCGCGGTGCGGCGTTCATATCGCCCTGCATTATCACCGTAGCCCCGCAGAAATGGTGCAAGCGGCAACGTCAGACATAGCCGCACAAGGGGTAAACGTAGAAGCGATACCGGCAGACCTCTCCCAACCTGATGCAATCGCACAGCTATTCGAGCGTGTTCACTCAACTTTTGGGCGCTTGGATATTTTGGTGAATAGTGCCTCAGCTTTTCAAAAGCGCGGCCTACTAGAAATCACACTAGAGGATTGGGAGTACACAATGCAGGTGAATTTGCGCGCGCCCTTTCTCTGTACGCAAGCCGCCGCCCGCATGATGTTGGCGCAAGCGCCTATTGGGGGCGTCATCATCAACATTTGCGATCAAGGGGTATTCAAGCCCTGGCTTGATTATGCCCATCATGGCGTCAGTAAGGCGGGGCTATATGCCTTGACAATGGTGACGGCGGCCAGTCTTGGCCCGCATATTCGCGCCAACGCTGTGGTGCCGGGTCCTGTGCTCAAGCCGCCCGCTATGCCAGATGGCCGTTGGCAGGCGCTTGGCGAGCGTAGCCCCTTAAAGCGCGTTGGTACGGCGGAAGACGTTGCGCGGGCAGTGGTATATTTAGCTGCTGAAGATTATTTGAACGGCGTGGCATTGCCCGTCAATGGTGGCGAGCATCTCCTGTAGCGGTTCATCGCTTCAAGCTGTGCACAAAGTCAATGACTTGCTCAAAATCCCAATCGTTGACTTGTGCCTGTAGCCCGTTGATTTGCTGGGCATTGAAGTAGGCTGAAATTTTTTGAATAGCGCTGTTTAGCTCATTATCGATTTCTGTTTGCTTTTCGCTCAAAATGTTGAGCATGGCCTCTGTGGCGAAGAATAGCTTTATCGCCGTTTCTAGCTGCTGTCTTGCCATAAAAACTTGGCCAATTTCATAGGTCTGCCGCGCAATTCTGGCGCGGTTGCCAATGGCGCAAGCTTGTTCAAATGCGATATAGTGTTGCTCATAAGCCGCTTCACAATCACCCTGCTTCAGCGCCAAACAGCCTAAAAAGTTGCGAGCGAGGCTAATTCCCCACGGGCTTTGCAATTTCTCGAAGATAGTGACAGCCTCTTGCAAAGTTGCGCGGGCGGCTTCATCATCGTCAACATGCATATAACTATGGCCAAGATTTGCCAGCGCGGTGGCTAAATGGTGCTCGCTACCGCCTTGCTGCCAATAGTCGAGGCCTGTTTCATAGTAATTGATAGCAGCGGCATAATCCTCTGTTTCAATGCAGATTGCCCCCAAATTGGCGGCAGCTATGGCAACCCGCCGCTCATCACCAATCTGCCGCGCGATTTGTAGCGCTTCGCCCAAATAGGTTTTGGCTTTATCGTAATGACTGGCATGAATTTCAATTAAACCATTTTGCAGTAAAGCCCGCATCAGCAGCATAGGGTCTTCTGCCGCCTTAGATAGCGCTAAATTCTCCTGTGCAAAGCGCCGTCCCGCTTCATAATCGCTTTGCCCCCATGCGCACATCCCCGCGTAATAGTAGGCATTGGCTTTAATGTCTACAGGTACTGGCTGCGGCAGCGCCAGCGCATTTTCAAACCAGTAGCGCCCTTCAGCGAAGTTGCCGCGTCGCTCCCAATAAAACGCCAACTGGTTGGCTATCTCCAAAATCTCAGTTGGGCGCTCCTGCTCCAGTGCCCATGCCATTGCGCTACGAATTTGTTCAATTTCTTCATCCAGCGCATTGAGCTGGTCAATTTCATTATCTATATTGGTCAATATATGGCTGATGTGGTCTCTATAGTAATGATGGTGCAGTTCATAGAGCGCTTCCCCATCGGCAAAGGCGGGTAATTGCTCTCGCAAGTAGAGGTAGAGTAGGCGATGCAGGCTATAGCGCTCGTTATCCAATGGCCGCAACCACGAACGATGCGCAAATTGCTGGAGGGCTGCTCTTCCAACTCCAGTAATGGCCTCTGCTGCTTCAGTGCTGAAGTCGCCATTAAAAACAGATAATTTCGCCAGTGCACTTTGTGCTTCTCTGCTGAGCATTTGCCAGCTATGGTCAATTGTCGCTTGCACGCTTTTATGGCGGGGCGGCAGATTGCGCGCACTGGTAGAAAGTTGAACAGCGTCTCGCTCTAGTTGGCGATGGACAGCCTCAATGCTCTCGTGCCATAGTCTAGCGGCGGCTAGCTCAATAGCCAGCGGCAAACCATCGAGCATTTGGCAAATCTCTATAACCAGCGCTTTATGGTCATCAATATCGAAATCTGGCTTAACGCGCTTCGCTGTTTGGTCGAAGAGCGCTATCGCTTCGTTATATGTACTATTCTGGTTGGCTTCCATCCCATACACAGGAATCAGCCATTCCCCCATCAAGTTCAGCGGCTCATGAGAGGTTGCCAACACTTTTAAGCGTGTGGTGTGTTGCAATAACTCCGCAACGAAATCCGCCCCGTCTAATATGTGCTCAAAGTTATCTAAAATGAGCAGCATCCGCTTATTTTGTAGCGCTTCGAAAAGCAAATCGATGATAGGTTGCTGCTCATGAGATGGTATTTCCAGCATATCGGCCAGTGCAAAGGGAATGAGTGCAACTTTTGTTATGGCTGAAAGCGGCAAGAAATACACGCCATCGGGGAAGTGGTGAAGCATTTGCTCCCCCATATGAACAGCGAGGCGCGTTTTCCCCATCCCACCCGCGCCAACCAGCGTCAATAAGCGGCAATCTGGCGTGTTCAACCGTTGCGCGATTTGCTGAATATATTTGGGGCGCTTGACAAAGGCCGTGAGATACTGGGGGAGGCGATGTGGTGGCTCAGGCTTGGGGTGGTCATGCCCATGATCGCTGAATAGGGCGGCAAAAGCGGGTGGTGGCTGTTCGCCGAGTTGCGCTTGCAGTTGCTCTGTATAGCGTTGGTAAACTTGCTTCGCCTTATGCGTATTGCCCTGCGAGAGCAACAGACGCAAGTATTCGTAGTGCGCTTGCTCATGAAGCGGCTCCAGGTCAAATAGCGTTTGTAGTGTATCGAGCGCTTTCTCATAGTTTTGGCGGCGGTTGAATGCATTAGCCAGCCGCAATAAGCCATTTACCACTTGTTGGTGAATATAGCGCTGCTGGTTTTGCTGCCATATTTCAAATTCTTCGTTATCGCGTAAATAAAAACCCTCTAAAAATTCCCCACGATAAAGCGTAAGCGCATCTTCCAACAAGCCTATAGTTTCATCACTAATGTCACCTGTTTGTTGTTCTTCCTTTCTGGCGCGTTGCAATGTGTCTAGTAGGTATTGTATGTCCAGCCAGCAAGGTGCATCTGCCCTAAACGCCACTGTTTGGCGAGTGATGTCGAGATAGTCGCTGAGATATTTTTTGACTGTATGTAAGGTGACGCGCAAATTGGCCATAGCGCGGGATTGCTCACTCTCTGACCAGAATAACGTGGCCAGCACTTCACGTGAGTGCTCGCGGGGGTTACAGGCTAAATAAACAAAAAGCGCCTCGGCTTTACGACGAGAGGTATCTTGCAAAACAGGCTGGCCATCTTTCAAAATGTTCAGATGACCTAAAGTGATAATTTTCAGGGTATTGGTCATGAAAGTTGGTATTGCGCCCCAGCCAACAAATGTTAAAGTCCATTGTACTGGAACTCACTATATTGGGCAAAATGCTCGTTTCCCTTTGTGAAAGGCGGTTAATCAATAATGAAGCGCACTTTACGCCGTGTGCCGCGCAACGTTTGGGCGACCACGCTCACCAGTTTCCTCACCGATGTTTCTAGTGAGATGATATTCACACTTGTGCCCCTGTTTTTGGCTAATGTGCTAGGCGTCTCTACGGCCATTATTGGCCTTATAGACGGCATTGCAGAGACGACCGCCAGTTTGCTGAAAGGGTATTCTGGCTGGCTTTCCGATAAGTTGCGGCGGCGCAAGGCGTTGGCGGTGTTGGGGTACGGGTTTTCCACCATTGCCAAGCCTTTTCTTTACTTCGTCACAACATGGTATGGCGTGCTATTCGTCCGCTTTTTAGACCGTACTGGCAAAGGCATTCGCACTGCCCCGCGCGATGCACTCATTGCGGATAGTATCGACGAGCAGCATCGTGGGATTGCCTTTGGCCTGCATCGTGCTGGCGATACGGCGGGGGCTATGTTAGGGCTTATTTTCGCCCTGCTGATTGTGCTTGCCACCCAATCGCAAGCGCTAGAACTCAGCCAAGAGACTTTTCGCGTGCTGGTGCTGATTGGCACAATACCCGCCATTTTAGCTGTGATTGTGCTAATGACATTAGCTCGTGAAGTTCGCCCCAAGAGCGAAGATGCCGCAGAGCATGGTCAAACTTCTTTGCGCTTCAGCGACCTCAGCCCGCGCTTTCGCTACTTCCTATTGATTGTCGCCATATTCACATTGGGCAATTCGTCGGATAGCTTTCTCATCCTTCGTGCACAGGAACGCGGCTTAAATGTCGTTGGCGTGCTGGGGATGCTCATCACATTCAACCTCATCTACAGTGCGTTCTCTGGGCCATTAGGCGCGCTCTCCGATCGCGTTGGGCGCTTTCGGTTGATATTTGGCGGGTGGCTGGTTTATGCCTTGCTCTATCTGGGATTTGCCCTTGCACAGGAGGGGTGGCAAGTCTGGGCGATTTTTGGCCTGTACGGGTTTTATTATGCCGCTGTAGAGGGGACGGCCAAGGCGCTCATTGCCGACCTCATTCCCGAAGCGCAACGCGGCACGGCTTATGGCTACTATAACGCCACGATTGGCCTCATGGCTTTACCCGCAAGTGTATTGGCGGGCGTGCTCTGGCAAGGGATAGGCGATTGGCACGGGTTTGGCCCCGCAGCGCCATTTATCGCGGGGGCAATGCTGGCGGCGCTAGCGGTAGGGTTGCTGTATTTGTGGCAGCGGCGCTACCGTCAAGTGGCTTAAGCCCCTATGCGCTTTCCATTGGGTCACATTGCGGCAATTCTACCCAAAAGACCGAGCCGCCTTCTTCTGGGAAGTAGGCGCCATAGTCGCCGTTTTGTAAGGTGACCAAATGTTGCACAATCCATAAACCCAAGCCGGTACTACTCTCATCGCCGGTGGGGCGGGTGCTGGTGCGCCCAAACTCGGTGAAGAGCAAATCGCGCTCATCTTCGGGGACGCCTGCGCCCTCATCAGCGACGTTAATCCGCACCATGCCATTATCGCGCCGTTCTGACCAGAAGCGGATAACAGTGCCATGCGGGCTATATTTAATCGCATTGCTCATTAAGTTGCCCAAAATCTGCATGATGCGGGCCGGGTCTGCCAGTATATATCCTTCTGTATGGGGAATTTCAATGGAAAGCCCTTTGTTCATGGCGCGGGTGTTATATTGCATGGCGATGCTCCAGAGCACCTCCTCCATGCTTAAACAGCGCAATTGCAAATCCACCTTTCCGCTTTGTAAAGCTGCGGTGCTCAAAAAGTCTTCCAGCACGGCCTGCATGCTGTTTACTGTGAGGAGCAAGTTATCTAAAATGGGCAGAAAATTCTCATCATGCTCTAGTTGCTCGCGCAAGAGATACTCAATCATACGGATATTAGAGAGCGGGTTGCGCAGGTCATGGGTGGCTATTTGGAAAAACTTCTCGCGGATGGCTTGTGCTTCACGCAGCTCTTCTATAGTGCGCTGGTTCTCATCTATAAGGCGTTTAATTTGCATTTGGGTGTGGACGCGGGCACGCACCACTTCAACATCGATGGGCTTGGTGATATAGTCATTTGCCCCCATGCGCAAACCCCGCACAATATCTTGTGTGTCCGAAGCCGCAGAGATGAGTACAACGGGCGTCGCCTGTAATTCTGGCGTGGTACGCATGAACCGCACCACTTCCAGCCCGTTAATTTCTGGCATCATCACATCTAGCAGCACAATATCAACCGCTTGCCCTGTAAGAATATCAATCGCCTCTCGCCCATGGCGCGCTTGTGCAATTTCAAATTCTTTATGAAATACCTGTTCAAGCAATTGGCGGTTAACGGGTTCATCATCAACTACCAGCATTTGCGGGCGCAAGTAATTGCTCCAATCCTCAGCTTCTACCATGTGAGCGTCACCCCTCCCTTTCATTTGTTTCGTCGTTGAGGCCACTACCTGAGTGTTATACGCCAGCTTGTCACATTGACGATAACGCCACCATCCCTGACGAATACGACAGGCAACAACGGCTCTTCCGCTTCAAAACCTTCTATTGTACTGCCTAATTGCGCCCCATTGACAAAGACTGTGATGTCGCCTGTGGCGATGTTCCGCTCTATACGCAAATCTAGCGTGATGACGTTATAAGACCTTTGTAGCACAGGAAGCACTTCTTCACCATTGATGAGCGATAAATTGACGACATTTGTCCCTGGCACAACCTGTACCTGCACGCCTGCGCGATGACTGGCGTTGTCTGGCGATTGGAGATATAAGCCGAAGTATAAATCTTCTTCCCCTATCACTGCGGGGTTGTAAGATGTTAACGTCAATCTTGCCTCTGTGCGGCGGATACGGGTGACGGCTTGATTGCCATAGTGCGCTTCCAGCAAATCCGCTGGGGGTGAGATGGCGATGTCATCGCTTTGTGTAGTCGCACCACTGCCCAAACGCCATGATGCCCCACCAAGCTCTGGCGCAAATTGTTCAATCGACCACGGTTTTTCACGCAAACTGTTGAATAAAGCCAGTAAATCTTGTTGCCCCTGTAAGCCCTGTGGCGGCAGGGTTGGCGTTGGGGTGTCGCTTGGTGTTGGCGTGTTGCTCGGTGTCAGTGTTTCCGTTGCTGTGGCTGTGGCGGTTGGCGTTGGCGTGATGGTCACCGTCGGCGTTGTAGATGGCGTAGGCGTCTCTGTTGGCGGCGCGGGCGTATCAGTAATGGCCTCAGTGGGCGTCACCGTTGGGCGTATTGTAGGCGTGGCGAAGTCGTCTACTGTCACGGGTGCAATGGTCGGCGGCAATGTTGGCGCAGTGGTGATTTGTACGGCAACCTCTGCCGTAGCGCCATCGCTAGCGCTTGTTTCTACGCGAGTTGGGAAGCGCGTCACGGGGATAACGTCGCCTCTGTCATTATTCTGTGTGGCGAGGAGCAGGCCGCCAATAATAGCCCCCAGCGCAATCACCGCACCGCCCAACAACAGCAAATTGCGCAGCGAGAAAATGCCGCCATGTCTGCGGGGTGTTTGAGTATAACGTGATGTTTGTAACGCTTCCTGCGGCACATCTGCCCCTTCTTCCAAACGCGGCACAGGCTCATCAGTAGGCGGGGCGGGGAACTCTGGCGACGCTTCAACTACATCATACCAATGGCGATAGAGTGGATAAGCTGGGTGACGGTCGATGAACATGGCGCGGAATAGTTCGTTAAATCGTGCCAGCCTTGCACTGCGCCGTATGTTGCCATCTGTATATACAGCGTAGAACTGCTCATACGTATCTGCCCATTGGCGCAGGGTTGCCGCGTAATGCTCGCCTAAGAGTTGCGTCGTAACCCGCACCATCTCTTGATGCGTATCGCGCACATGGGCAACTGGCTCATCTGGCTTTTGCTCAATGGTCTGACGCATGTAATGCGATTTGCCCTGCAACTCTAGCGCGGCTTCGTGTAAGGTCATGAGGTAGCTGCGATAATTCGTTAGGGTGATTTCCGCGCTTTGTTCTGCTTCATCGACGCTGCGGATAGCATTATCTAGTTTAGTGGCGCTCGCCCGAAATTCGCCATCCGACCAATCGCGCAGGGCGGCGGTCAGCTCTCGCAGGCTATGAATAGCCGTGCCCAAAAGGCGTGCCTGCGGGTTATCTTCAAGCTGGCGAATGATGGTATCTAATTTTGGCAGCGCTTCTGGGCTATCGATTTCGTTCAACAGTGCTTCCGCGCGGTTCAAAGCGCGGCGGCGGCTGATGAACTCGTCTAGTTCCCGCGCGGCGGGATGGCGTCGTCCATATTCTCCTAGTGCTTTAATGGCGGCCTGATGCCAGAACTCAGCATCGTCAAGATTGCCATCATGCGCATCCAGCGCGCCAGAGAGCACATATTTTACGAACAAAATGCGCGAGGCCGCCGTACTTTGGCGCGTATAAAGCTCGACCAGCCCCTTGCCCATCGCCCGCAGATAAGTTTCCAGACTGGGCATTTGCTCGGCAAAGTCATCATGAATGCGCTTTTCCTCGACAGTGAACAGGTCTTCGACCGCCATTAACGTAGTTTGGGTGCGGCTGCTGCTGCTAATGCCGTTGCGGTCTACCCATTCACGAGTGGCCTGTGCCAGCACTTTCAGGCGGCGGGCGGCAAAGCGTTCCGGCTCGCTGCGGGCGCTTTCAAAAGCTTGTTGCCCTAGCCGTTCAGCATCAGTGAGCCGCCCTCTATCAAACGCCTCCCAGCCATCGGCGAGCGCACGGCCTAGCGCCCCATAGATGGCATGGCGCTCTACATAAGTCGCCCCACTCACCACATTACGCAGTTGGTTGAACCAGCCAGAGAGCGTAGGGCTAACTGTACCAACGGCTTCCGTGGCATTGGCCAAAGCGGTTAA
>WGEI01000431.1 GCA_015492875.1 Anaerolineae bacterium
ATGATGATAAACACGGGGAAACTTTGCCTGTGCAACCCGCACAGGTTGAGGAATTGCCCGCCTTTGATTTCTCCCCATCGCGCCCCCGCCCCCGTGAAACGGCGATTTTGTATGATGACCCTAGCGCATATTGGCGACATGACCCAAATGCACCTAGAGGTACAGCGACATTAAGCCCGAAAAGAGAAATTATTTTAGTCATTCGCGGTATGATTGAACGGGTTTTTCTTGAAGAAAATCAGTCCGTGATTTTGGGGCGTGCGGATCCAAGCGCGCCTCTCAGTCGTCGGCTTATCAACCTCATGTCCTATGGCGCGCTAGACCGCGGGGTATCTCGTCGCCATGCCCGCTTGTACCTGAAAGACAATAATCTTTATTTAACCGACCTCAATAGTACCAATGGCACTTATCTGGCTGGTAAGCGGTTGAACCCGAATGAACCCATTTTGCTGCGTAATGGCGATGAGATATTGCTGGGGCGGCTTGCCATAGAAATTCTATTCCACTGATTTTCATCAACCTCCCTGATAAGCCTTGCCACTGCTATAATCGTTGCCCTTATAGCCAGTTAAATACGGAGAAATGGGCAGCATCATGGTTCTTCCACATGAGAAATACCTCAAAGAAGTCCTCATCGACGAACATACCCTACAAAATCGTATTGCTGAACTCGGCGCAGAGATTTCCCGCGATTATGCCGATGTTGATAACCTTGTGTTAATTTGTATTCTCAAGGGTGGGGTGATGTTTTTGACAGATATTATGCGTCATATCACAGTGCCCCATGAAATTGATTTTATGGCCGCAGCTAGTTATGGACGGGGCGCACGTTCTACATCGGGCACAGTGCGGATTGAGATGGATATTCGCACACAGATTGAAGACCGTCATCTACTCATTGTTGAGGATATTATCGATAGCGGCTATACTCTCTCTTTCGTGATGGAAACATTGCAGGCGCGCCGTCCCGCCAGCTTAAAATTATGCACTTTGTTGGATAAAGCTGCTCGTCGTGAAGTAGATGTTTCTCCTGATTATGTTGGCTTTAGCATTGATAACAAGTTTGTTTTTGGCTATGGTCTGGATTTAGATGAGAAATATCGTAACTTGCCCTTTATCGGGGTGGTGGATTTGGATGCTTTGAACGATGAGTGAACAACTTATCCCCACAACGCCTAATCGTCCGCTTATCTGGACAGATTTCGTTCTCGATTTACAAGATGCCCTCTTTGACAAACAACAAGAGGTTTATATTGTCGGTGGTGCGGTACGAGATGCTTATTTGCACCGCCCAATCAAAGATGTTGACCTTGCCACCCCCCACAATGCCGTACAACTTGCGCGTTATATCGCAGATACATTCGATGGTGATGTATATGTTTTAGATGCCGAGCGTGATATTGGCCGTGTTCTGTTAGATTTGCCCCAAGAAGGGCGCATTATGATTGACGTTGCTCGTTTTCGGGGGGGAGATTTGCTTGCCGACCTTATAGACCGCGATTTCACATTCAATGCGATGGCGGTAGATTTGCACGGAGATTTGGGTTTATTGATTGACCCCTTATCTGGTGCAGATGATATTGAAAACAAACTTTTGCGCGCCTGCACCCAACATGCCATAGCGGATGACCCCATTCGCGCATTACGCGCCGTGCGGCAGAGTGTTCAACTTGGTTATCGTATTGAAGCTGAGACAATGCAAGCTATTCGCCGTCATTGCGTCGATTTGGAATATGTCTCTCCAGAACGTATTCGGGATGAGCTGTTTAATATCTTCAGCAGCGATAAACCTGCCCAAGCTTTACGTGTGGCCAATGTATTGGGTGTGTTGTCAGTGATTTTTCCAGAGCTAGTTGCGCTTTCAAAAATCTCGTACCAGCCTTTTGCAGAAAATGTGTGGCAACACACTTTAACTTTAGTGGAAACTCTGCACACTTTACTTGTCGCCATTAGTCCGAAACGAACTGATAATACGGCTGCCGCTTTTGGTTTAGGCATGTTGGTGATTCAGTTAGACCGCTTTCGCCCCCAATTACAAGCGCATATCAGTGCCCATTGGCCTAATGCACGAGTGCATCAAGCATTGCTAATATTTGCCGCGTTATTGCATGATGCCGGTTGTGCCATCTTGGAAACCGAGTTTGAACGATTTAGCGCCTGCCTTGCAGCCGAACGTGCCGATAGCTTGCGTTTGAGCAAAGCGGAAAAAGTGCGAGTTGCTACGGTCATTGAGCACCATCATCGCTTATTGGATTTTCCCGTAAATCCTACAGCTTTAGATATTCACCGTTATTGGTATCAGTTAGGGGATGCGGGTATTGATGTGTGTTTACTTGGGTTGTCCGACTATTTGGCAACTGTTGGGGTGCACATCAATCAAGATGAGTGGCTGTCTTTGGTGGATCGCGTGGTTATTTTGTTAGATGCCTATTTCAACTCATATGATCAGCTTGTCAATCCGGTTTTACCTATTGATGGGGTTCAACTTATTGAGACGTTGGAAATAGAGCGCGGCCCCATTATTGGTGAACTACTGGATTATATTAGGGAAGCACAAGTTTCTGGCGATATACACAATGCTGAAGATGCGATTAATATCGCTCGTGAATATCTGATAACACGTGGTTTAAAGTAGACGCTCTAACTCCTGTAGCCGCAAACGGGCTTCTTCTTCCGGTACTTCAAAATGCATACTCATTGCTATAGAGTTGCGTGTTGCTGGGCGCAGTTGCGCAACCATTTCTTGCGGCATGATGATCATACGGGCAAAAGCATTTAGGGTGTTTTCATTGGGGATTAGGTTGCCGAGTTCGCGCATTTGCCCCCACGGGCAATTGACAACATGGCGGGCTAATAACCGCGCTACCGATATTCGGGGGGAGTAATAATCACGCACAGATAAAAATGTGCCAGAGAGCTGATTAATATCAACTTCTTCCCACATGCCATCCTTCGGACGATGGAGCATTAACTCTACGGGAACAGGTGGGGTATCAATCTCAAATTCGTGCAAAAGTTCTTGAGCAATTGCTTCTAATTGTTCGTGAATGCTCACGCCGTTGTGCTCCCGTTGGTATCTTGTGCATTGTCTTTTGGTTGGGCAACGCTTTCTGTGAAAAGGAGTAAAGTTCGTCCATACTTGCGGCGGTCTACTTCTTGTAATAGGGGAAAGGCTTCTGTTATATCACGCATTTCCTTAGGGTCTATTTGCACAATAACCTGCGTACCCTCTGGTATCCACGCTGGGTTGGCATGAAGCGCCTCTAAAGTTTTCCACCATAAATCAACATACTGGGGTGGGGCAACATAAATGTAATCATAAACACGCGCAGGCGCTTTTTTTAGGAGGACAAATGCGTTAGCTTGCCGTACAACAGCTTGCCCTTCTAAACCTGTAATGCGCAAATTTTCCCGTATTGTTTTAATGGCATTTCGGTTCATATCAACTAGCAGTGCATGTTCTGCGCCTCTACTCAAGGCTTCAATACCCACACTGCCCGTGCCGCTGAATAAATCGAGGAAGTTCGTGCCTATAATAGCTGGTCCAATGATATTAAATAAGGACTCTTTGACACGGTCCATAATTGGGCGCGTGCTACCACCGGGGACTAGTTTCAGCCGTCGGCCTTTAGCCTTGCCTGCAATTACACGAAGTGGCATCGTTAAATTCTCGCCGTTTCCTCTACAATTTGACGCATCGCTTTTAAGTTAGACCGCGGAGTTATAATGGGTGCTGGACCACCAGCAGATAGAATTAACCGCCGCTGGTTCATGTCCATGAGGGCTTTTCGGGCGCTATCACGGATGGACATGGGCGTGCCATATAGCAAGTCATCCCGTGTGCGCACACCGCCGCACGCCGCCCCTTCAAACAAAGTGCGCCCTTCACTCAGGTCTGGACGTTGGTGCTGAACTCCCCAGTTGAAAAATTGAGCAGGATAAGTTCCCATTAACCGCATCATAGGGGCTTGCCCCAATACCGAAACACCATTTAACCACCAACCATGCGGTACACTCTCTAGTATCTTACGGTCATAGGGTGTGCCAAACGTTACATACTCCTCTTCTGAGATTACATCGTAACTGGCATGTTCAACCATTAACAAAATGCCGCTAATGGGGATTTTTCGTAAAGTATCTATAAAATTAAGCGTATTTTCGGTGAGAATGTTTAATCCGGTACGCAAACGGTCATGATTTACCCGCATATCCCGCAGTAACTGTACCCGCCCGCTTAGTAGTTCTGCTTGGGAGAGCGGGCTATGAATGCCAACAAGGATAGGCGTTTCGTTATCCTCTAAACCTGCGTGCACTTGTTGTAAGCAAGTTAGCAGCTTTCCATATTCACCGCGCATGACATCTAATGGACGCAGCTCAGTCCATTCAAGCGAACGGTGAATAATATGACGGGTGACGCTGTAATGGCCATTGATCGTATCTTGCCAGTTGGTTGTGATGCCATAATCTAACACGCTGTAGGTATTGGCAGGCACAACGACTAGCATATCCCAGTCAAAGGTCTTCTGATAGTCGATCAATACCTGTGCAAAGTCTGTTGGGCGTTGGTCATCTCCCGGCCAATGACGCCAAATAGTCACAGGCGCTCTATCTGTGCTTTCGCCAGAAATTGTCTTTTCTAGTCTCTCACGTTTCTGCATAAGTTTGCGTACCGGTATTAGTTCTATTCTGCGCTAGCCCCTAAACCCTCCAGTCGTTGCCTAATCATGCGGCTGAGAATCATATAGCGGTCATCTTCGTTCGTTCTCAGGTCATTAGTATAGACGCCTTCAGCTTCAGAGACGCGACGGCTCGCCTTATAAGCTTCTTCTGCCAATGTAAGCGCCTGATTGAATGCTTCAATCGCTTTATCTTTTTCACCTAACGACCGATATACAAGACCAATCCCATAGTGTGCATCAACATGCGTGGGCGCCATTCCCAACACATCTTCAAATGCCTTAAGCGCCTCTTGATCTTTCCCTTGACGATGCAAGAGCCATGCTTCACCAATACGCCCTTCAATAGTTTTTTCTGCCATATCTGAACTCCTTCAATTGCGATCATATTGCCCAACATGAAGACAGTGCTATTGTACAGATAGGGTAGGTCAAAAACAAGCGACCCCTCAGCGAATGGTTATGGTTTGGGGGAGTAATAGCTGTGTGCCAATGATTTGCCCCTCAGCATTGAAGAATCGCAAACGTTCTCCACGAGCACAATCTGGTTCACACTGTATGACTTCGAGGCCTATTTGATAGTCACCATTAATCGCCGTTTCGGAAATCGTGATATATTGCGGGTCACTGATATAGTGATCAGTTGGCCAGCGTCGTGTGGGGTAGTAGCCGGGCGTTCTCGGTGTCGTTTGAAACCATCGGATGCCGCGCTCATCTTGCAAGTAAACCTGCACCCGATAATTTTCTGGCTGAAAGCGTAGCGCCCGCCAGTATAGCGTAAATGACATAGTTTCATTGGCGTGATATTCACTGCGTTCGAGTTGGTAGGCAATGAGTTCTAGGCCGCTATCCGTTCTTGCTCTTATCGGGGTGGCGTTTAATAGCTTCTGCCCAGCAGTCGTTCTCAATGAAAGTGGCGCATTGGGAATGACGAATAATATAATGACGCCCATAAATATCGCTATAACAATTGCCAATATGCGGCTTTCCGAACGTGGCAAAAGCGGTAAATCGGCAAATTCTCCTAGCTGTCTTCTTTGTCGCCATAATCCTAACGCAATAACACCCACTAGCGAGGCCATGCTGACTGCCCAAGCTCTGGCTCTTAAGGGCGTCTCTTTCAGTTCAATGACTAACTCTCCGTTAGATGTTTTAGGTACATCTATCTCGATTAACCCATTTTCAGAGGGGCGTAATGTGACTTGCCTACCATTAACTGTTGCTCGCCATCCGGGAAAATAAGCCGTTTGGATAACCAGGGTTGTCGGCGATTGTATTTGTAACTGAAAAATATCCCGTTGCGAGGTGTGTTCAAGCACCGTCGCTTGGCGGCTAGCACTAATTTCATTCAATGGAAATTTATTAATTTGCCCCAGTTGGTAACTATTTAATAC
>WGEI01000432.1 GCA_015492875.1 Anaerolineae bacterium
AGCGGGAATGGTTAGAACTATATTTACATCTGAAAAGAATTCTAGAGGAATGAAAGTGTTTAAACGTGTTAGTGAAAAAGAACTCATTTCTAGATCTATTTCTCTTGCAAAATCAACTAGACAAAAGATTCTAGAAGCAGGATTAGAGATAACTGATTATCAATCAATAGCCTCATATTTCGATATTTCTTTGAGATTCGGAAATTTACCTAACGGAAAAGATGGTTCATATATTAAACAGGCTCGTAAAATTGTATTGAATTCACAAGTTCAAAATGGTGGTAATGGTGGTGATGAACGCCTTAATTTTACTTTTTTTCATGAATTAATGCATGCCTTAATTGAAGATGATGAAAACCTACTTAGCGATTTTGCAGATGCATATATACGTAATGATGGTGATCTTGTTATGGAGCGTATGTGCAATGCGGGTGCTGCTGAATTGCTTATTCCTGTACAGGACATTTTTCATATTGTGCAAAAGAACGGGTTTTCCACAAATCTTATACCCGAATTATGCTGCAAGTTTCGAGCATCAAGTTTAGCTGTAGCATTCCAATTAATTAGGGTAGCTTCTCATAGAAGTTATTTAGTTATTGCAGAACCTTCCGCTAGTAAACAAGTTCCGAACACTTTGCAACTTACCATTATATATACGGCGAGTTCACCTGCCGAAAAATATACAATTGCACGTGATAAAGCTTTACCAGCAGATTCATTACTTTATGAAGTATGGTTATTAGGTGAGCGGAAGTCGAAAAAAGGAGATGATCGAATTCCTTTTGCTAGTGGTAGAGGTTGGATTGTTTCATGTGATGCTTTACGGTTTCGTGGTAAAGTGTTTGCATTTTTTAATGTAGAGCCGCCTCATAGCCCCCATCAACTTCCTTTGCTCAACAGTGGTTAGTAAATCTTCTTAGTATTGTAGCTTTATTTACCGCCCCCCATACCCATTCGCTATTAGCGCCACAACGAGCGCCACGCCACACAGTGCCAAGCCGATAAGCGCCATCTCGCGGAAAACCTGCACCGACGCCAGCACAAAGGTATTGGTATAAACCATCGGATAATCAGCTGCCGCTACTGCGCTGAAAAAGCGGCTATTGGGCGCTTCAATCTGCGCCACAAGCTGGTTAATGCGCCCCGACCCCAGCACGCTCAAGGAATTGGCCGCCGCGCTCATAGCGACCATGCGCACCCCCAGCACCAGCGATGAGGCCATGCCCCGCCCGTCTTCTGGCACTGCCGCCAGCGTTTGCAACACGACCGGCGTGAAGACCAGCCCCAATCCCAGCCCCATCAGCGCCATAATCGGGGCTAGCAGCACATAGGGCGTTTGCACATCGGTCATCACCAACGCAAAAGCTACAAACCCCGCGCCCGCCAGCCCCAAGCCACTCAATAACACCCGCTGGGAACGAAAGCGCGCCGATAGTATCCCGCCCAGCGCCACCGCCACCGCCAGCGGCACGGTGAACGTCGCCAGCAGGATGCCCGTCTCTATAGCCGAGCGCAAAACGGCCTCCTCCTGTATCGCCTCGACAACCGAACTGAAGAAGCCCAACGCCTCCAAATTGCGCAAATTCACCAGTAGCGGCATGATGACAATCGCCACAAACAGGGCATAACCCACCAGCGCATTGACCACATTAGCCCCCAGTACCGCCCTACCCCGCAGCATACGCCAGTCCAGCAGGGCAACATCGCCCGCCCGCCGCTCATAAAGCAGGAAGGCGACCATCCCCAGCGCCGCCAACGCCAACGGCCAACCAATCGCGCCCAGTTCACCCGCGTTCAAGTTGTTCATGCTCACGTTGAACAGCGTCAAGACAAACGCCAACAACAGCGCCCCACCCCAATCGAAGCGCGCCGCCCGTTTTTGCGGCATATTTGGCAAACGCTGCAATACATAGAGCAGCGCTATTAACCATAGGGGGACGTTGAGCAAAAATAGCAGCCGCCACGAAATATATTGCACCACCACACCGCCCACCGCCGCGCCCAACAGCCAACCGACAGTATCCACCGCCGCCACAATACCCAGCGGGCGCGCCCGTTCGCCCTGCGGGTACAAATCGCTCACCAGCGCCAGCGCAATCGCCGTAATTGCCCCCGCGCCCAAAGCTTGCACCATGCGCCCCAATACCAGCGCCAACAGTATGGCCGTGTCCCGCCCCATCCCTAGCCTGATGAGTAATGCTGAAGGGATAGTATAGAAGCTCACCAGCAGCGCGCCGCTCACATAAAGCGCCAAACATAGCGCCAGCGCCGCCCGCCGCCCCATGCGGTCTGATGCGCGCCCCATCGTGAATAGCGACAGCGCATAGCCCAGCAGATACCCTGTGACAATCCAGAATACGCTGCTGAGGCTATCTAGCGTCACCGATAGCTGAATATCGGTCAAGATGCGCGGCAACACCGCCGAAACAATCGTTACATCCACCGAGCCAAGAAACACCGGCACTGCTACCGCCGCCAGAATAGCCCGCCGTTCAATATGCTGTGTTGTCACAATATCATTCACCCTTGCCTATAGTCGGTAAATACGCGCCGCCCCCTTGCACAATACGCCACTCGCGCGTTGAAAGGGGGACATTCTTCCCAAATTCTAACCGGAAAGCGCTTTACAGCATAGGCGAGTTATGTTAGAATTAGAACATTCGTTCAAATTGAGTTGATAAGGAATATGCCTTCATGGTGGTGACCACAAAACCACGCAAACGCCGTCAAGGAAAGCTCCTCCTAGAGCGCCTGCATCAGGCCGGTATTCCGGCGAGCAACTGTGTCCGTAGCCAAAAAACGGGCGAGTATACGGTTGATTTTGATATGGCGAATAGCGAAGATTTCAACGCCCCCGGCACAGACCCATCAGCAGTATGGGCACAGCGCATTCTAGAGGCGTTTCCACAGTTCGAGGTCACCGGCTGCTATGACGCCATCGCCCATTGGCGTCCCCATAAGCCCGTACTGAGCGCCACCGTCTTTCTACGGGAGCGCGAAACAGAAGCCACTTCATAGGGAATGCGCGCCC
>WGEI01000433.1 GCA_015492875.1 Anaerolineae bacterium
ACAGGGAGCAGTCCAACATCCCCCGTCACCAGTAGCCAAACTACTGCGGCATCGCCAATCACGGGCGAAGATTTTGACCCAGCGCCGGGCACTCGCCCAGAATATACACCGCTCGATGAACATTATCGCATTGATATTTCTACCCGCCCGCCAGAGATTAACGCCTCTACTTGGCGATTGGCATTTGGTGGCTTGGTGGCTAATGAGATGAGCTTTACCCTATCCGACCTGCGTGAGAATTATGAACCTGTAGACCAGTTCGTCACGCTATCTTGTATCTCCAACTCCGTAGGTGGTTCGCTCATTAGCACCACTCGTTGGACGGGCGTTCCGCTGCAAACAATTCTCGATGAGGTGCAGCCTTTGCCAGATGCCAGTCACTTGCGCATCGAGTCCGCCGATAACTTCTTCGAGTTCCTCTCGTTGGAACTTGTGCGAGAAGACCCGCGTATCATGCTCTGCTATGCTTGGGATGGCCAGCCCCTGCGCCAAAAACACGGTTTCCCCTTGCGCGTATACATCCCCAACCTATATGGCATGAAACAGCCCAAATGGATTACCCGAATCACCGCTGTAGAAGATTGGGAGCCGGGATATTGGGTTGTGCGGGGGTGGTCGGCCACAGCGGAAGTACGGACGACATCCGTGATTGATACCATTGCCATCGATAGCATCTATGAAATGGAAGGCCAGCAATATGTGCCGATGGGCGGTATCGCCTATAGTGGGGCACGCGGCATTTCCAAAGTTGAAGTGCGTGTTGATGATGGCGAATGGCAGGAAGCACAGTTGCGCACACCGCTCTCTGAAACTACGTGGGTGATATGGCGTTATGATTGGCCGTTTGAAGAGGGGCGTCATACGTTCACAGTTCGCGCTTTTGAGGCGGATGGCACACCCCAAATTGTAGAAATTAATCCGCGTCGTCCTGATGGCGCAACGGGGTTGCATAGCGTAGAAACGCGCGTTTAAGCATGAAAAGGGCGGATGGATAAACTCTTCCTTCCGCCCATCTTCCCGTTTTTAGACAATCGGTGGCTCGTCACCACTCTCACCATCGTCGGTTGGCTCATCGTCGAGGGCAATGTCGACATCTTCATACGCGCGCCGCTTGACATCTTTTAGCATCTCTTCAGCATCTTCTATCGCCCGTTCAGCAGCTTGCTCTAATGAATCCTCGTCAACATCCACGCCTCCCACGTAAATCTCTACGCGCCGTTTTTTACCCTTCCCGGGTTTTGGCGGGCGCGGTGGCTGTGGAGGTTGGGGATAGCGGGCGCGGAATGCCGCTGGGTTCATGCCCTCTTGCCAGCTTGTGCCATCGGGCAAGCGCACGCCAGAAAGTTGCGCATCACTGAAGTTTGCGCCCTCTGTCTGCGCGTCTAACATATCTGCCCCTGTTAGGTTCGCGCCGCCGAAGTCCGCATCGGTGATATTGGCTTCGCGCAAATTCGCCCCCTCTAGCCGCGCCTTAGCGAACACTGCTGCGGGCATTTGTGCGCTGCGTAGCGTCGCACCTGTCATCAGTGCTTCGGTGCAATCCATGCCTTTCGCCGTGCTGTTATTCATATTGACGTTCACTAATGAGGCTTTAGTGAATACTGCGCCTTCTAAAACACAACTGCGCATCATCGCGCCGATAAGCGTCGCTTCAGTGAAATCTGCCCCCACCAGTACCGCCTCTCGTAGATTGACATTCGCCATCTGCGCCCCAACAAATACCGCTTTCGTGGCTGTCGTGTTGCGCAACATCACGTTTTCCATTGCTGCGCCGCTGAAGTTTGTGCCTTGCAGGTGAGTATCACGCATATTGGCGTCGCTCAACCGCGCTTGGCTGAAGTTAGCTGATTCGGCGTTGCTATAGCGCAGGTCAGCATTGCGCAAATCTGCTTTTTCGAGATTTGCGCTGGAGAGGTTTGCACCACGCAAACGGGCATTTTGAAAGTTCGCACCATCCAGCCGTTGGTTGCTGAAGTCTGTGCCGCTCAGGTCTTGCCCGCTGAAGTCTTGTCCGCCGCTGAACTCAATATCGATATTATCCAGCGCCCGCCCCAACGCCTGCCGCGTCAGGTTTTTAACTTGTTCCGCCAGCGTGCGCCCCATCTCGCCCCAGCTGGCGAAATCGCCCAAATCCCATTCCATTTCCGTCTGGCGCTTTCTCGCCTGTGTGCGGTGTTGCTCGCTCAAATAGCGGTGTAACTGGGAGGCGACCATCTGAATTTGCGCCAGCTGTTGCGCTTCGTCAGCGTTCTCATCGAGTTCTAGCGCCAGCACATCGGCGATATAGAAATCGTCTGGCAACAGCTCTACAGCGCGGCCATGCAGTTTACGGTAGCTACGGGCGGCCATGTTTGCTGTGCCTTTATAGGTTTCGTTTTGCAGGCTATCCTGTATAGTCTGGGCGAGCGCTTTGACTGCTGTCATTAGCTTACGAAAGTCATCCGAGCCGCCCCCACTTGCTTGGTCTGGTGAGAGCATGATGTGATAAAGTTCCTTCATGATTTTCCTCCAATTCCTAGTTTGCTTTTTATGAGCTGAATGCGTCTTCCAGCGCTTCTAACGTGGCTGGGTGTAGTAATTGGCGTAGTTGTCGTTTGGCGTGGAAGAGCCGCGATTTCACTGTCCCTAAACTGACCCCCTGTACTTCTGCAATTTCGCTATAGGATAGCCCTTCTTCACTGAAG
>WGEI01000434.1 GCA_015492875.1 Anaerolineae bacterium
GATTATGTGTGAGGAGGCCATGAACATGCACCAATATGATTTTCGTTGTAAACAATGCCATGAGCGCTTCTCCCTCACATTTAGAACTTACGCTGATTACGACGCCGCAGCAATCAAATGCCCTGCCTGTGATTCTGAAGAAATTCACCGCCTGATTACTCGCATCGGCGTGAAGAAGCCCTCACGCGATTACACGCGCATGGATGCTGGTGAGATGCTCTCGGTTTTAGAGAGTGGCGATAGCCATCAAGTGGGTGAGATGTTCCAACAAGTTGGCGGCGGTGACCCTCGTCTTGGGGCGGATTATCACCATGCCACTGAACGCCTGCTCAAGGGCGATAAGCCTGAGAAAATAGAGCGCGATTTATCCAACACGAAGCCCGAAAAATCCCCCAAACCCCCCGTCTCAGATTGACCATTGGCAAAATCAGTAGGCCTGTTATCATGACGCGGTTCTCAACTATGAGAGGAGAATAAGATGCAGGATGGCCTCGACTTTGGCTTGTTAGCTTTTGCTTCCTTGTTCACAATGATAGACCCGTTGGGCATTATGCCGCTGTTCTTAACCATGACGCAAGGCCTAGACCGCGAGCATATGAACCGAATTGCCTTCAAGGCAACGCTCACCGCCTTAGCCATCCTCATTTTTATCGCTTTTACCGGGCGGGCTATCTTCGAGTTTTTTGGCATCTCTATCAATAGCTTGCGGATTGTTGGCGGCATTATATTCCTCATCATCGGTTACGACATGCTTCAGGCACATATCGCTCGCACCAAAATGAGCGATGAAAGCCCCAAAGAATATGCTGACGATATTGCCATTACCCCGTTAGCTATCCCCATGATATGCGGGCCGGGTGCGATTACTAGCATGATTGTCTTTTCTGGCGATGCTTTCACTGCACCACGTCAATTTGCTTTATTCGGTGCTTTGACTGCCGTTATGCTCATCACTTATCTAGCACTTCGTGGTGCGAAATACCTCACGCGGGTTATTGGACCCAACGGCAGCCGTGTTCTGTTGCGCTTGATGGGCTTGATTGTCATGAGCGTGGCTGTAGAATTTCTGCTGAGCGGACTAACTCCCGTCCTGCGTGATATTTTCATGGTCAATGGGAGGTAATGGGTAATCCCTTTACCTTTTCTGCTGTTCTCTATTAGTACAAACCTTAAGAATTCGATGAGGATTTGTTGCTAAATCCGCCTTGAAGTTGTATCATCGCTCATAGCCATAGGCTGCTTGGGGAGTGAAGAGGCATAGTATATTCCCCCGATTGCTCAAAAATCGTTAAATAGTTTTTGGAGTTTTTGTATGGTCACTGTTCAACAGAGCGGCCAAGAGATTGAACCGCAATTTCGGGTGCGTGTGAATAGTATTTATGACAGTTGGCAAAGCGGTGAATTACCTTTTTCCGAAGCATATAAACAATTAGAAGTGCTGAAATATGAGGCGGCCTCTGCTGGCCATTTGGCCAATCAGGGTGGGGTGGAAATGATTTTGGGTATTATGCAGGGGTATCGCGCTAAATTAAATGAAAGCATTCGCCATTTTGAGCTGGCTCGTGGGCTTTTTGAACAAGCTGGTAATCAAGAGCGCATGACCATTTGCATGTTGAACATCGGCGAGACGTATCGTCTGCGCGGCAATTTCACCCGTGCCCGCCACTTCTTCCGCGCTGCTTATGAGGCTGCCGTTTCTATGGGTAACGTTCGTACACAGGTGACCGCCCTTGCCAATGAAGGACAGATGCTCCTCAGCATGGGGGTGCTCAATGATGCCTATGATACGCTGGAGAAAGCCCTAGAGCTGGGGCGCAATGTTACCCCTGAAAATGACCGCGAGGCCAACCAACTGCTTGATACTCAGTGCGAAATTCACTACGCCCTCGCCGTTATTCTCCTACGTTTGAATGAGCCTGAGCCTGCATGGAAGCATGCCCGCAAATCTTTACTCATTGCCGAAGATTTAGGCGTACCGCTGCGGATGGGGTATGCTAATCGCGCCTTAGGAGAGGTCATTACGGCCTTAGGCAATGCCCCAGAAGCGAGTTTTTCCAGTGACCCAGATACTTATTTTCAGACTGCTGCTCAAGCGTTTCGTGGAATTCGCGCCGATGGCGAACTGGCAAAAACTATGTATGCTCATGGCCGTAGCCTTGCCCATCGCCAAAAGCGCAACGCCGCCGCGCGCAAGCTGAAAGAAGCGATGGTGCTCTTCACACGCTTAGGCATGGCTGATGATGCCGCAAAAGCCGCTGAAGCTCAGTTAAAAGTTCTGTAATTCAAAAACTTGCTGACAGGATAAAGCGGGAGTTTGACCTTCCGCTTTTTTAATTAAGTGGTATCTAGCAACTCTATGCGAGGCTGACTGTATTCTGTTACACTTGCTCTAGCTACTGGTTTAGTGATGTGAGCTGAGATTATATGCGCCTCACCGTAGGTTTAGCCCAGATATATCCCAAGTTAGGCGATGTCGCCGCAAATTTAGATAAACACCTTGAATATATTGACCGCGCAGCAGAGCAAGATGTGCAATTGCTGGTGTTCCCAGAACTGAGCCTGACGGGTTACCAAGTACAAGACCTCGTGCCAGAAGTTGCTATCCCTACCGAGAAAGACCACCCTGTTTATAAACGCCTACTTGAGGCCAGCCATCACATGGACTTAGTGATTGGCTTTGTCCATGAAGATGAGCGCCGTCGTTTTTATATTGCCAGTATGTACCTCAGTGGCGGAGAGCTACTCCATATTCACCATAAGATATACCTGCCAACTTATGCCATGTTCGATGAAGGGCGCTTTTTCGCTGCTGGCGAGAATGTGCGCGCCTTCAATACCCCATTTGGGCGTGTTGGTATGCTTATTTGTGAAGATTTTTGGCATATGTCTCCTGCTTATCTATTATGGTTGGATGGCGCAGATATTTTCATCTTTACCAGCGCCAGCCCCTCACGCGGTTTAGATAGTCACGACCGCTTACTATCTTCGCGTTGGGTAGAACTCGTTAATCAGGCTTATGGTAGCATGTTCACTTCATACGTGATTCATGTCAATCGTGTGGGGTATGAAGATGGTAAAAATTTTTGGGGCGGCTCTTCGATTGTCAACCCCGATGGCGATTTTCTCACACATGGCCATTATTTTGACGAAATGCTCATAACCCAAACATTAGACCTCAACCAGTTACACCGCACCCGTACCCGCCTGCCTTTACTACGTGATGAGCGCCCTGAATTGGTGCAACGAGAGTTAAATCGCATTCTCAATATGCAATCGGAGTGATGCTGTGGAAGCGACGAAACAAGTGCTCATGAAAACTCAGGTCGGCCTGCGTTTTATTGCAATGATGACCATCTATGCAAAGGGCGATATGGAGCGCCTACGCCAATATATCGCCGAGTATTACACCGATGATGCCCTCGCCACTAAACCCGTTGAAGAACGTTTGGCAGAATTCGTCACGGCGTATCAGCAAGTCGGGCGTTTTCGTGTCCAGCAGCTCATGGGTTTGAGCGATTATCAAGCTATCATCATCACCGAAGCTGAAAAAGGCGCTGGTTTCTATATGCACCAGATGCAGGTCGAAGAAGAGTATCCGCATAAGGTGATTGAATATATGTTGCGCCCTGTAGGCTAGGAGGCACAATGCCCAATATACTCCCCCGCCTCAATATCAATACCTATCTAGCAGAACGCTTGATCGTTGGCTTTATCGCCGACCAAATCGCCAAAGCCGGGATGCGCCGCGCGGTTATTGGCTTATCTGGCGGGATTGATTCAGCACTTTCTGCCTATCTCAGCGTTCGTGCGCTTGGCGTAGAGAATGTCTTGGCCGTCAGAATGCCCTACAAAACATCTTCGCCCGCTAGCTTGGCCGATGCTATGCTGGTGATTGAGGCGCTTGGTTTGCCCCATCTCACGATAGAAATCACACCTATGGCCGAGCCATTGTTCGAACGCTTCCCGGATATGACGCCCCTACGACGCGGCAATGTGATGGCACGCTTGCGTATGACCGTGCTTTATGACCAATCGGCAGATTGGGGCGGGTTGGTCATGGGCACGAGCAATAAAACCGAATTTTTGCTGGGGTATAGCACCATTTACGGCGATAGCGGCGTTGCCCTACAGCCGATTGCTGATTTGTATAAATATCAGGTGCGCCAGTTGGCGCGCGCTTTAGGCATACCGCAGCCTATTATTGACAAAGCGCCCTCTGCGGATTTATGGGAAGGGCAAACAGATGAAGATGAATTGGGCTTCACCTATGACCATGTAGACCAAGTGCTCTATTTACTCGTCGATGAGCGCTATACTGTTGATGAAGTCATCGCAGAAGGATTCCGCCGCGAGTTTGTCACACAGGTCTGGGAACGGGTGAAACGCAACCATTACAAACGCACCATGCCCAATATCGCCAAATTGAGCAAGCGCACCATTGGCCATGATTTTCTATATTTGCGCGATTACACTGGCCGTTAACTATCAACGGGCTGGTCTAAGTGTAGGCGCAATGAATCTAAAATGAGTTGCATACGGTTGAGCAGGGCGCTATCAGTCGCCACGCTATCCGCTGTATAGAAGCTCAAGATGAAGAGATTATCATCTTCTTCATAGAAGAACAGGTCAATTTGCCCGTTTTGTCTCTCCGCATCGTTCTCAATGCGGTAGCTGCGGCGCTCTACGCCATTATCAAATGTTTCGGTATCAATCAGCGTGTAGTCAGTGAAACCATAACGCTCTTCATACGCCTCAATGGACATATCCTCTGTCAGGGCGGCAGCAACTTCCACCGTGCCTTCCTCATCTCCCCATACGTGATAAAGCCGTATACCATCCGACAAATTGCGGTATTCCTCTAACTCCGGCATCCAAATAGTCGGTATCGTCAGGCTATAGTCTTCCGTATGAATGCGTGCCGCACGGGGGAACGGCGTTGGGTCATGATTCATCGGCATAGATGGCGCGGCTGGGCGAGAAGTAATCGCCACCACAGCAACGATTGCTACTGCCGCAACGATGACAATACCCAATAAGGCAAATATTCCCAGACGGTTACCGCCACCTGTCGCCTGCGTCATTTGCCCCGTATCGGGACGGAGTGGCTCTGTTGCGGGATGTATCTGCGCTGGCGTTGGCGGTGGTGTCGGTGCGGTAATAGTTGGTTGGTCATCGGGGATAATGGGCTTTGTTGCTGCTGGCTTTGTGCGTGATGTA
>WGEI01000435.1 GCA_015492875.1 Anaerolineae bacterium
CACCACGGGCGACGACACCTCTACTTGAACCAAAGAACTCTCCCGGTCCAGAGTCATAGTTAAAATCTGTGAAGTCATAACGCCCTGCACCCGTGTAGCGGAAGAAATAGGGGGAAGCAATCACGCTGTACTCTACATCGGCATTAGAAACCGGCCCGCCAAAGAAGAACTTGCTGTCCACTGTTACTTGCACAGTATCGCCCTGTACAACAGCTTCTTGTGCTGGTGTGACATTGACCAGAAATTCTGGCAAGCGATATTCAGCGACCGAAAATCCAATACTGCCGCCTTCATAACCATACCGCCGCTCAATCGGCAGTTCTACCGATATGCGGTAATACCCTAGTCCCGCGCCTTCGTCTAAATCGAACTGCCCGCTGAATGTGCCAAAAGGTGTTAATGGCACATCCTCCGTATAAATCGTTTCTCCGCGATCATCGTAGATAACGAGCGGTACGGTTTGGAATGGCGGTGGTGTATAGCGGACATCGTCTTTTTGGCGCACGATACCCCGAAAATAAACGGGTTGGCCGGGGCGGTAAATGGGGCGGTCAGTATAGATATATACACGGTATTGTTGTGGGTCATATTCTGCGCTGATGCCAAAACTCCACCCATCAATACCACCATCCCAATTGCTCATACTCATGCCGAAATACTCGCCCTGTTGCACAAAAACGGCCAACGGCTCGTATAAATCTGCTATGCGCGTTGAATGCGGAATGCGCACCACGCCATCGGCATCGCTAACGCCTTCGCCCAGAATGACTTGTTTTTCAATATCGTATAGTGTCACGGGCAGGCCGCCGAGTGGCTGTCCAGTATGGACATCTGTCGCCCAAACTACGGTTTCACTGACACTGCTCTTTGCCACAAGATGGACGTTGGAGACCACAAGGAGGTGTTCGCGCGGTCTTTGGTCGGTGAGTTCTGGCGCATTGGCAGATAGGTAGTAAATGCCGGGCGCTAATGGCCCTCCATCTGAAGTGCCAACTGCTACACTGGTCGTCTCTGCTGCGAGTTGAATATCTAAGAAGTATTGATCTCCCAGCCCTTCGGCAACCCAGGCGTTAGACCCATCGCGCAGCCGCACTTCCCACCATAAAATGCCATCACGACAAATTGGCCCACCAGTAATGGGTAAGGCATATCCTTGATAAAGCAGTTCAACAATTTCCCCTCCGCCAGCTTCACTGCGGGCGCGTAGCGGGTCAGGTTCGGTGCTCACAACCGCAATATCGCCAACTTTCAACCGTGATGGCGGCGAATTGTCACAAGCTCTCGCCTCATTGAGGTTGAGTAGATTGTAGGAGTATACATTTGGCGCGCTATCCGTTTCGATAGACCAACGACGTAACAGCTTATCTGGTGCGGGTATGTAGTTGCGTAAGGGGTTATAGCTACTTTCGGCTGCGTTGCTCCAGAAGACATTAAGCGGCACTTCGTAAAGCTCTAGGTCAATACGGCTGATGTTGGTATATGTGGCGAAGAGTTGCGTTGCTTCGCGTTGGCCATCATAGAACCCAACTGTGCCAGTAGTCTGTAGTTCCAGTGATGGAGAATAATCACCTGTGGTATAGCTGAATGTGAATGGTTCATCAATCGTGTTGCCATAGACATCTTCCATGCCGGGCGCAATAGCGATGGTATAAGTTGTCGCGGGTTCAGTGGGGAAGGATACCGTTAAACTATCGTTATATGTGGAATAGTAGAATTCAGGCTCTCGCCATGGCTCCGGTTCAATGGTGATTTTGTCTGGCAAGGTGTCTTCATTCATTGGAGCAGCGAAATTAATGTTAAAACCGCCATAGGGTGCAACGTCTACTGCGCCATCATTAGGGTCAGTGGAGATAATCAGTGGTGGGGGAACTGTAATGAATGACCACGATATAGGTTGAACGGCAGCCCTTAGCCCAGCTTCATACGCGCCTTCGCCGATACTCGCCGTATAAATGCCATCTAACTCTAGCCCGCCATCTGGGTGGAAGATGAAACTGCGATGCGCGTCATCCCATTCAAATTGACCGCCGACGCTGTCACCATTTTCTTCATCGCGCAGGTTAAAAGCCGCTTCAACGCTGGCCGTGTCCATAGGCAGGTTAAATTCAACCTGTATTGGTGTATCTAATCCTACTTGATAAGCGCCGTCTAAGGGGGTTGTCTCAACAATCTGCGGCGCTATTGTTGAGAAGAACCACGTAAACGCATTTGCGACAGGCGTTCCATCAAAAGCCGTAAAATCTGGTTGTATGCTCACCACGTAATTTGTAGCGCCAGCCAACGATGGGGTGGGGCGGAACATATAAATAGACGTGTTTACCCATTCTCCTTCGCCTTCAACCACTGGCGTAATGGAGAGTGGGTTTGGTAAATCTCCCATCTCTTCCGCAGTGACTAAAGGCACAACAGGGCGGTTGAATATAACAGTAATCACCGCGTCTGGGTCTACTGTTGTGCCCGCCTCCGGAAAGACTTCGCTCACACGCAAATAACCGGCTGTGTTCAATTCTAGCTCATAGGGTTCTATCAGCGTCGCGCCATCTTCTGCGGCGAGGTCTGTGCTCAAGGTAATGGTATAGGTGGTATCACGAGCATAAGCAGCGGTTGGAGTAAAGGTAAAACTGCTGTTGCTACAGGTCAAATCGCCATTGATAAATGGCTCAATGACAAAGGCTCGTGCCAAACTTTCACAATTCAAATTCCGATCAAAATATAGGGTGATCGGCTCTTCTACATCTAACTCTTCACCGGGCAGTGGCATGCTATCTACCACTTGCAGAACGCTTACGGGCTGCTCCGGCGCATCCTGAGCTTGGATGATGTTGAGGCCTATCATGCTCAGAAGAATTAGGAAAACTGTTAAAATATATCTTCGCATTTTGGGTGTTCCCCTTAAATATAGTGCTTACCATCCATATTACAGCATAATTGAAAAACCTACGCTCAACCAAACGCTCACCCTACGGCAGGTATACGCCCCGCCGCTGATTTTGACGATTTTTTCGAGGATTTTGCTGTAAGATAAGGACAGCGCCACAGTTGGAAAGGGGTTCGATGATGGCTGATTATACGCCTATATACGCCGCTTTAGAGAATGATGACAAAGCCACCGCTCGCCGCCTTCTGCGCCCAATACTGAAACAATCGCCCACTGCCGAAGCGTGGTATTTAGCAGCGCGCGCCATAGAAGATAAAGAAAAGTCTGTTCAATGCTTGCGTAAAGCTTTAGAGTTAGATGCTTTGCATACACAGGCCAATCGCCTGCTCTTACAATTAGAGGGCGCTAAATCGCTTTCGGAATTAGAGCGAGAGCGCGCCCAATCAACGCCAATTACCGAGCCTCTGCCCCCCTTGCCGCGTAAGCCCCGCATGACCGCTACGGATAGGCGGGCGGCACGTCGTCGTGCGCGGCGCCGTATGTGGAACATTGTGGCGATTATTGGTGTTGTCTTGTTGGCGTTGGCCTCCAGTTGGTTTTTAATGTTCGCTTTAGGTGTTGGCTTTGTCACCGATATGATGTGCACGATTGATATTGGTACATGCCCGCTAGAATCCATTGATGGCACGCCCATCGATACGCTACCCGATGCCGTTTTCTATGCCACCCCTGATGTTGTGCGAGAGCTTGAACCCGGCAGCAGTGTGCCAACATCGGATATGCTAGCGCATGGATTTACCCATGAATATGAGTTTCAAGCGCGGGCAGGCGAAGAATACGCTATTATGGTACAGTTCGCCTCTCCTAACGCTATGCAGGTCAGGCGGAATGTGGCTATTTTAGATAGTGATGGCTTTGATGCTGGTGATGCTTGTCAGGGTGACCCGCTTTTTGCCGGCGATACAGGCGTGGCGTTTGTTTGCGGCATTTATAGAACGGGTACATGGAAGGTGCGCATCTTTGGCAGGGAAGGCGAGAGCACGGGCACTTATGTCGTTTTACTAGAACGGCTCAATTAGCTAACTCTGCTCTTCTGGTGTATATCTAAATGTATGGGGTGTTCTCTTAGGGGATTAACTTAAGCTATGGAGCTACTTTATGTCCGGTAAAACCTATGAAATGTTTTGGGATTGCAAGTTTTGTGGGGAGACGAAACTGCTGGCTAAAACCCATAAACACTGCCCAGTCTGTGGCGCACCGCAAGACCCTGCAACCCGTTATTATCCCTCCGATGATGAAAAGGTCGCCGTAGAAGATCACCAGTTTGTTGGCGCAGATAAAATTTGCCCCGCTTGCCAAACGCCTAATAGTGCCGCCAATGAGTATTGCATGGAATGTGGTGCGCCTTTGAGCGCCGCAGCACAGGCCGCTACATTGGAGGCGCAAACCCGCGCTGAAGGCGAAAAATTCACATCCAGCGGCTCGCGCGATGTTGTGAAAGAGCGCTTCGATGCAGAGATGCGTCGCGTTGGCGTGCAACCATCAGCAGGAAAATCTACCCGCAGCAACCGCTTGGGCGTAATCCTTATTGTATTGCTGGTCATCGGTGCTGTTGCCGCGATTCTCGCCTTGACTGTCAAGCGAGAGACCACTGTCGTCGTCACTGGCCATTCGTGGGAACGTGTCATCAACATTGAAGAGTATTCCGCTGTTAGAGATGGCTCATGGCAGGAATCCGTCCCCATTGGCGCATATAATCGCACCTGCTATGAAAAGCAACGCAGCACTCGCCGCATTCCCGATGGCGAAACGTGCCAAACTCGCCGCGTTGATCAAGGTGACGGCACATTCCGTGAGGAACGTGTTTGCCGCCCCAAATATCGTGAAGAGCCGGTCTATGATACCTGGTGTGACTATACCATCAATCGCTGGGTATATGACCACAGCGAAACCGCTAGCGATGACACACTCAGCGAACCCTATTGGCCACAGGTGAATTTTAGCTGTTCTGGCGAGCAGTTGGGTTGCCAGCGCGAAGGCGGGCGTGAAGAGACCTATTTACTCCATTTGGTCGGCGATGAAGGGCGCACCTATGAATGCCCTGTACCATTTGAGCAGTGGCAAAGCGCGACAATAGAATCCGTCTGGTCTATCGAAGTTCGTGTTGTTGACCCCAACGCCGCCGATTGTGATACCCTTCAACCCGCTTCTGCCGGCTAAATCGGGCTGATATATTAGAATTGCACAAGAGATTAACCTTGCAACACTGGCCTTAATCTTCGTTCAGGTTATAATCGGAATGTAGTTAGTGTTTTGATATACTTGCTTGCCAAAGGGAGGAAATTGATATGTTAAATCGCAAGTTAGTTGTGTTGCTCCTCATCGCCGCGCTTTTACTGGTTGTGCCTGCGGTGTTAGGGCAACAAGCATTACAGCAAAACTTTAACGATGGTAAGATTGCTTTTCAGTATCCCAATAGCTTTTCGCTTGATGAAGACACTTTAACTTTGACAAACCTCACTGGCACATTGGTTGTGACCTTTGAGCGCCCCTCGCCCCTATTCTTAGACTCCGATGCTGAAACAGCGCTCCGTAAGACCCTGCGCGCTAAAGGCATTACAGTTGACGAGGTGATGACGGAAGAAGTGCCCTATGGCGCGGGTACACGCACAATCGTCTGGACTGAACTTGAAGATGGCACTATTGTGATGGCCGTCGAATTCACTGATGAGGGCGTTGGTATGGCCGTCGTTGAAGGCAGCATGTTGCTACAACAAGCCACCGTCTTAGCGATGGTTGCTTCCTATGATAGCGCCGCCGTGTCATGCAAGGTCTGGGTCGATGCAGAGGGTGAAGACGGCGCCCGTGTGCGCGTTGGCCCCGGCATTACCCGCACTGTCACCAACTTCTTGCCCACTGGCGAGAACTTCGTCGTACTTGGCCAGAGCATCGATGACGATGGCAACGTCTGGTACAGCCTAGACCACACGGTCGCCTCACCGGGCAAACTCGTTGATAGTGCTTTCGTCCGCGCTAGCGATGTCAACAGCCTCGGCGATTGCAGCAACTTGCCCGACGCCGAAGCGCCTGCGGTCGTGCCGATTGAACCTACAGCGGAAGCTGGTTCATAAAGCACACGAATTACATACCTTTTCAGGGGCGGGCTTCAGCTTGCCCCTTTTACGTTTCAGCGAAGAAATTGGCCAGATGCTCGTTGACTTCATTGGGCTTATCATGTTGTATCCAATGCGTCGCATCTGGAAAGAAAATGACTTGTGCTTCATCACAAATGGCCGCGCTTGCCTCTGCTAGATGCTTTTCAAGCGCAATATCTTGCTCTCCCCATAAAATCAATGTCGGCACAGTAATGCGCAGCTTTCCACCACCCTCTCCGCCGCGCACCCCTGCCCGAAACATCGCCCGATACCAGTTTATCATCCCCCGTAGCGCCCCCGTCTGAGACCACGCTTCACGAAGCGCATTGAGATATTCATCGTTAAAGGTGTCGGGTAAACCGCTATTTTTCATCATGCGCAGCATTGCCTTGTAATTGCGCATACTCAACAGCCATTCTGGAATACGCGGAATTTGGAAGAAGAACATATACCAGCTACGAAGTAATTGTTTGAAACTGCTGCGAAACGCTTTCGCCAATAGTGAAGGGTAGGGCACATTGAGAATACCCATTTTTATAATGCGCTTTAGATAGCGGTGTGCCATCCACCACGAAACTGCTGCGCCCCAATCATGCCCAACTAAGTAAAATGTCTCATAACCCAGCGCATCCGCCAAGCCAGCAATATCATCTGCGAGTATGTCAATATGGTAATCTTTAGCTTTTGGCGGTTTGTCACTCAGATTATAGCCGCGTTGGTCTGGCACAATGACGCGGTAGCCTTGCGCTGCAAAATAGGGGATTTGGTGATACCAGCAGCCCCAGAACTCTGGAAAACCGTGTAACAAAAATAGTGGTTTACCATCCTCTGGCCCCGCTATGACCACGTGAAGTTTGATGCCATTAGTGCTGATGGTTTTGTGTTCGTAAATGGCTTGGTCGAACATATTACCCTCTAAATTTACGCAATAAAGCTCTCAACTTAGGCCACATTTGGGTATAGCCTTGATACAAAAGTGCATTAGGCGCGTAGTCCCACGCCCCAATATGGCGAACAACTTCTCCACGAAATCCGCGTTTGAATTGGTATACGCCCCACATGCTGTCGCTTTCGTCAAAAACGTTCGGCGCGCCCCACATATCGTAAACCGCATAGCCACGAGCTTTTGCCCACCGCATTGCTTCCCATTGTAGTGCATAATTGGGCATCCGTTGCCGCTCTTCATTAGATGACGCCCCGTAGAAATACCAGCAGGTACGCCCGAAGTGAAACAGAATGACCATACCCAGCGCTTGCCCTTGATATTCTGCAACCAGCGCATGGGCTAATCCCGCTCGCATAAAATCTTCCCATGCACGTTTGTAATAATCGAATGGGCGGATGAGAAAAGCATCACGCGCCCCAGTGATTTGATACAACTTATAAAGGAGCGGCAAGTCCTCTAAAGTCGCCTCCCGCACTGTCACGCCCTTTTTGGCTGCAGCGCGCACCTTCCGCCGTGTGTTCTGGCTCATTGTCGCCAAGATAACATCTTCATCTTGCGTCAAATCGATTTTCATCGTATTACGAAATTGCACTTGGTCATCAGAAAAGCACCAGCCCCGCGCTCTAAGCGTTTCTACAAATGCCATCCCTAATGGGTTTGCTTGGTCAGCCTCGCCCTGTGGCTCACCCGTTGCCAATACGACATCTGGGTCTATTTTCAGCCAGATAGCCCGTTGCTGGTTGGCCAATTTTTCTAAATCATCCAGCACTTTGATGATGATTTCTCGCTCAGCATAATCCATAGCAGGGCCTTTAGGCACATACATCACGCGCAACGGCCCCACCTTACGCACCCCCACCGACGCCATCGCGACCGTTTGGTCACCTTGCTGCCATGCAATGCGTAAGGGTGTCCAACCTGTTGTTACTTCCTTAAATGCGCCCCAATCCCATGTTTGCAATATATGCGCGTAGGGTAGGGCGGCCAGTTGTGCATTCCATACGGCCTTATCGGTGATGATTGTTTGGGTCAATGTCATGTTGCTCTCCGCTGCCGCACCCAAAGCGCTGTTTTATAAGCAGTGTAAATGATGGGATTATACACTTTATCCCACGCCCCTTCAGAGCGCACTACATCGCCGCCCCAGCCGCGTTTGAAGCCGTAAACGCCCCATAGCCCGTCACTGCGGCTTTGGAATTGCGCTTCTAGCTCTTCATAGGCATAATTCGGCACGCCCCACATATCATAATAACGGCAACCACGTGCCTTCGCCCATTGGATTGCCTGCCACTGCACACCATAAGCCGCCATGAGATTGCGCTTTACGTTAGATGATGCCCCGTAGAGATACCACGCTGTGTCGCCTATAGCGAAAACCATAATCCCCGCGAGGTCATCGCCCTCATGTTCGGCCATAATGAGCGCCGCATAATCGGGGACGAAAAGCTCATAGGCCAGCGCGTAGTACGATGCCTCATGTACCCCAAAAGCGTTGCGCTTGCCCGTCATTTGCATCAATTTTGTGAAACGTGTGATTTCATCTGGCGCAGCTTCCCAATAGCGCACGCCTTTCTTCAGGCTTTGCCGTATCTTCCGCCGAGTGCCTTGATTCATGCGGGCGAGAATGGCGTCGTCATCATCGCTGATGTCTAGCATAATCGTTCGAGGAGGTTGTACGGTTTGCGGGCTAGGGCGAAAGCCCAAATTGCCGTAATGCGGTTTATTTTCCTTATAAATATAAATCCCCGGCTCCCATTTCAAAAAAGCGGCACCGTGTTGTTTGGCGGTTTGGTCAATCGCTTGCCAAACGATTTCTTCATACGCCGCTTCAATATATGGCCCCATTGGCAGGTAGGCCATCGTGCCCAGCCGAAAGGGCAGTGGGCGGAATAGTAGCTGCGCGCCACCCACCAACGCGTCGTTCTGCTCTACACCAATACAGGCGGTTCGCCACCCATAAGCCGCTTTCAACGCACCCCATCCACTAAGCTGTAAAACATGGGCGCGGCTTTGCTCTTTTACATAAGCATCCCACTGTTCTGGTGTCGGCGTGATGATGTTGGGCATGGCCTTCTTTCCATCTTTTATCATGTTTGGAATATCAAGAGCGTAGTCGAGTGATGCCGCAAAAACAAGCCCCGCCTACCCTTTCCCCTGCCAACACCGCCATAACGCGGCATTAACTGGCAATTTACTATGAATTTGCCTCATCATCGCTTTATTAATCGGAGTGTTTGTGCTAAAATCCGCAATCAGTTGTGCCAGGATTCCGTTTTTGTATGGTTTATCCGTCACACAACCTTATCAATTGTTTGAATCGCCCAATTCATTGCGGGTTATAGGTGCAAATGCTATACTAGGCCCGTTTGTGACAAATAGTTCAAAGTGTTGTATCACGACTATATGCGAGCTAGGTGATATACACATCTTGCTCGGATTTTGCTCAACCTCAGGCTATCGTAGCGGGGAGTTCTGCTTAATGAACGTACTCAACGAATGGGCATTTGTGGGCATCTTTATCGCCATTGCTTGGGTGTTTCCGGCCTTGCCGATTATTATCGCGCGCTTTTTCGGCCCCAAGAAGCCCAATGCCATCAAACTCATGACCTATGAGTCCGGTGTTGAAACCGTTGGCGATACATGGGTGCAGTTCAAGATACAGTATTACCTTTACGGCCTCGTCTTCCTTATCTTCGATGTCGAAATGGTATTTTTGTTCCCTTGGGCTGTCGCCTATAACGAACTCAATTTCTTTGCGTTTGGGGCGGGTTTGCTCTTCATTTTCCTGCTCACCGACGCCCTAATTTACGCTTGGCGCAAGAACGCACTGGAATGGTCTTAGTGGGCCGCAACCGAAGCGATCGGGGGTGTGTTTATGGATTGTAGTAGCGTTGTTGTATGTGACCTTTTGCGAAGCGGTGGCATGGACCCTGGCCTAGCGATGTTTATCGCGCTGTTGCTGGGTGTTGTCCTTGTTACCACTATTCCGCTGGTCACCGTCATTTTCCTCATTTGGGTGGAGCGTAAAGTCGCCGCCCGTATTCAAGACCGTCTCGGCCCTAATCGTGTTGGCCCCTTTGGTCTGCTGCAAACTTTTGCAGATATGATCAAACTCATCACCAAAGAGAACATCACGCCGGCCAACGCCGACCGGGTGGTTTATAATTTCGCGCCGCTGCTGTCTGTGGTTTCCGTTGTGCTCATCTGGGCGGTGATACCGTTCACCCCCTATCACATCGGCACAGACCTTGAAATTGGCGCGCTTTACATTGTCGCTGTAGCCTCATTAGGCACATTAGCCATCATGACCGCTGGCTGGGCGAGCAACAACAAATACGCCTTACTGGGCGCATTCCGCGTTGTTGCACAGCTGGTGAGTTATGAAGTGCCGCTGGTGTTCGCCTTGCTCGTGCCGATTATGCTGGCCGGCAGTATGGGGATGCAGGACATTGTTTATGCCCAAGCGGGTATGTGGTTTTTCTTTATGGTGCCGCTTTCTGCGGTTTTGTTATTTATTGCCTCACATGCGGAAACTGGCCGCGGTCCTTTCGACCTAATTGAAGCCGAATCGGAAATTATCGCTGGCTTCAACATTGAATACAGCGGCATGAAGTTCGGTATGTTCTTCGCTGCCGAATTCATACACGTATTCACCAACGCGGTATTGATGGCCGTTTTCTTCTTTGGTGGTTGGTGGGGGCCAGGCGCGTTGGATGCGCCGCTACTCGCCCTCCTCTATCTCGGCCTAAAATCTGCCGTGATTTACTTCATTTACCTGTGGGTGCGTAACACTTTCCCACGTGTGCGTATCGACCAGCTGCTAGACCTGAACTGGAAGTTCTTCGTACCGCTTTCCATCGTTAATGTGCTGGTCGTCGCCTTCGTGCTCAAGATTTTGCAGGAACTCCAGATTGCCGTCCCGTTAAATGCTTCAACCAATTTCCTCGCCACCATCCCCATGACGGTGGTTTTGCTGCTGGTGAATGTCGCCATGACTTATGCCCTTATCGCGTGGTTACGCAATCGCGGGGCCAAGGCACGTCAGGTCGACCTCGCCAACCAGCATGAGGATATCGTTGTTGCCGGGGCTGCCGGAGATTAATGCACGTCATTATCGAAAAGGCTTGGTGCTATGATTGAAATCAATGCCCAATCGATTGCCTTCGCCATTCTGGCCGTCCTTACACTTGGCGGTGGTCTGGGCGTCGTCCTGAACCGCAATCTGTTTCGCGGTGCCATCTGGCTCATGGTGAGCTTGTTTGGCGTTGCGGGTATTTTTGTCTTGCTCAGTGCGCCCTTCCTCGCTGCCGTACAGGTACTGGTCTATATTGGTGCAATCGCCATCTTAATCACCTTCGCTGTTATGCTCACCCGTAGCATGACAAATTTAGGCGAACGGTTTGTCCGCCGCACTGCCGGTATCGTCGTTGCGGTGTTGCTGTTCTTCTTTATCCTCCTCGGCACAATTTTGCCAGTTTGGGGGGTAGATGGTACCCGCTATGATGACGTTAGCGCACCCGCCGAGAATGTCGCCACAACTCGCGAACTTGGCGTTGCGCTGGTGGATGGCAACCAATTTGTGTTGCCCTTCGAAGTGGCGTCGCTCTTGCTCACTGCGGCGATGATTGGCGCTATTGTCATCGCACGCGAGGATGAGGAGTAGGGGGTACGCATGGTTCCATTGTGGCTTTATCTTATTGTCGCTGCCGCATTGTTCTGCATTGGCGTTTTTGGCGTATTGACGCGCCGTAACGCTATCGCCATCCTCATGGGTGTCGAGCTGATGCTGAATGCGGTCAACATCAATCTGGTTGCTTTTTGGCGCTACGTCACCCCGCAGAACATGAGCGGGCAGGCGTTTGCTGCCTTTGTCTTTGTGGTAGCTGCTGCCGAGGCCGCTGTTGGTCTGGCCA
>WGEI01000436.1 GCA_015492875.1 Anaerolineae bacterium
CCTACCTGAAAGAGCAGGGTTATCGCCCTGTTCTTTTTGTTGTGAACTTCTTGAAAATAGCTGCATTTGAACCCTTTTAGCGACTTTTTGCGTACATAGTTACGAATGGTCTACTTTATCAGGGAGGTCTCATACTTATGGAAACGATGTTAGAACTACATGATCTCAAGAAGCATTTCAAACGACCTGATGGCACAATCGTAGAAGCCGTAAAGGGGATTGACTTACAAGTACATAAAGGTGAGATTTTTAGTTTGCTGGGGCCAAATGGCGCTGGCAAAACGACGACTATCTCCATGATTAGCGGATTACTAGAGCCAACAGCAGGCGACGCCATTATTGGCGGTTACTCCATTCGCCAAAACCCCATACAGGCGAAGGCGCTCATGGGCGTTGTTCCACAGGAAATTGCGCTTTATCCAACCCTAACCGCCCGCCAAAATCTAGAATTTTTCGGGCGCATGTATGGCCTGAGCGGGCGTGAATTAGCGAAGCAAGTCGATTGGGTGCTGGATTTTATCGACCTGCGCGACCGCCAAAAAGATAAAATCAATACCTTCTCTGGCGGCATGAAGCGCCGCGTTAACATTGGCATTGGCCTTTTGCATCGCCCGCAATTGGTTTATATGGACGAGCCAACTGTGGGGATTGACCCCCAAAGCCGCCGCCGCATTCTCGATACTGTGCTCCAACTGCGCGATGAGCTGGGTATGACTGTGCTCTATACCACGCACCTCATGGAAGAAGCCGAAGAGCTGAGTGACCGCGTTGGTATTATCGATCATGGGCAAATCATCGCTATGGGCACACAGGGCGAGTTAACGCTGATGGTTGGCGAAGAAGACCGCCTCTTATGTAAAGTGGCATCCGCAGATTTACCAGAAGCCGTTATCGAGCGCATTAAACATGATGTAGACGGTGTAACAGCGGTTGATTTTGAGCAGCGTGATGGTCACCGCGCAAGTGCTGATGTTGAGCCTACGGAAACAGGCACGGTAAGAGCCGCTCGCCCAGAAGGGGTTATCACCATTCACGCCAAACGGGGGCGTAAAGCCTTGCCGCGCGTGCTAGAAATTCTCATCGGACAGGGCATTGAAGTGCAATCGGTAGAAATCCGCGAGCCTGATTTAGAAGCCGTTTTCCTGCACCTCACCGGACGCGAATTGAGGGATTAGCCATGTTGTCGAAAATTTGGGCAATTGCTTATAAAGACCTCTATATCACGTTTACAGACCGCAGCTTGATTATCATCATGATTCTCATCCCTTTAGCCATTAGTACCATCGTAGGGCTGGCTTTTGGCGGGCTTGGGGGAGAGGATTCTCCTATTGAGAATATCCCCGTGGCGCTGATTAACCTCGATGAGGGTACGTCAATAGGGGTGAACTATGGGGTGATTTTTGGCGCGGCGCTTATCCCGAATTATGTGTCAGCTGATGGTGCGAACAGCGCGCCCGTATGCGATGTGGATGATGGCGAGAGCAGTATGTTTGGTGGGGAGGATAACCCGCTGTATACCTTGACGGACACTGTTGCATTCGATGCGGCGATTGCCGCCGAGCTTGTTGCTGACGGCCTTATTGAAGCGCCAGCTGCTGACCCCGACACACCCGAATATTTAGAGCAGGCCGCCCGCGCCGCTGTAGAGGCTGGCCAATATGCCGCTATGGTGCTCATCCCATCGGATTATAGCGCGCGCATCACCTATATTCCGGTACTTCACCCACAAATAGAGCCAGCAGAAATTACGGTCTATGCCAATGCGGGTTTGCCTGTAGAGGGGGGGATCGTTCGCGCAGTTGTTGAAGGCATCAATAATCAAGTGGCAACTGGCAATATCACTATGGCCGCCACCTTTGCCGAATTGCAAGAGCAGTTCGGTTTTGCCGCCGTTGGCCAGTTGGCCTCTTCAATCGATATTGCGTCCGCCTTTGCCTGCGCCTTTACGCCAGCGTTGAACACCGTGGAAGTGGCCACCCGTGCTGTTGGTCTGGCGGAAACGCGCTCGACGAGTGTGCAGATTTTGGTTGCGGTCGGCGCATCGCAGGCGATGTTTTTCGCGCTATTTACAGCCCAGTTTGGCGTTTTGAGCATGTATGACGAGCGCCGCGCTTGGACTTTGCAGCGCATTCTCATGTCCCCGACACCACGCCATATCTTGTTGGCCGGCAAGTTGATAGGCGTCTACCTCAGTGTGCTCTTCCAGCTCGTTTTACTGATGGTCTCGCTCTCGTTGGTTGCCAGCTTCCTACAGCGTGAACTCATCTTCATTTGGGGCACAGATATATTGCGAATTACTGTTGTGCTACTGGCAGCAACGGCGGCGGTATCGGGCTTTGGGATGTTATTAAGCGGCATCGTTCGCACGCCGGAACAAGCGCAAACGGTTGGCCCTTTGCTCAATACCATCTTGGCTGTTCTTGGTGGCGCTTTTGGTTTCCGCTTGCCAGATGTTCTGTCGCAGCTCTCTATGGTGTATTGGGGC
>WGEI01000437.1 GCA_015492875.1 Anaerolineae bacterium
ATAGATGTATCTTCAAAAATTATGGTTGGGTCATCGCTGACGTTGGGAATGCCTAGACGGGTCGCTGTATCCTGTGCCGCTTTTAGGTTAACATCGACAATCGCATTCACTTTCGCTTGTGGGATGCGGTAAACGAGATTTTCGGCGTGCAATTTACCGATACGTCCGGCCCCAATAACACCGATATTCAAAGTCATAGTATTATTGTCCTTTGTTTGTATGCAATGCTAGCGAGAAGTCTCCATCCCATGATCAACAATGGGGAGGCGCGGATCTTTATACAACCAAGTATCTTTTACCCAAGCATAAGTGGGGTCGTCACTGTTGGCCAGTGATTGGGCGCTACCTGCCAAAAAATTGAGATAGTAAGTTGTATATCCATGCGCACTGACGACAGGATGGTAGCCCTCAGGCACTAATACCATATCGTGCTGTTGCGCCATCATCAAGCTATCGATACTGCGAACATCATTATACACACGTTGGTAGGCATAACCATTAGGGCGGTCAATTTTGTAAAAGTAGATTTCCTCTAAATCTGCTTCAAGGAGATTGCCGTTTTCATCGACACGATGAACATCATGTTTATGTGGTGGGTAGCTAGACCAATTGCCGCTAGGGGTGTAAACCTCTACGCAAACGATACGGTGGCAATCGAACCCCGGCGGGATGATACTGTTAATCTGGCGGGTGGCATTAGCGCCGCCGCGTATCTCAATTTGGCTCATCTGCGGTGTGATGAGTTGGGCGGGATGGTCTTCATCGGTTGGGACCCAACAAGTCGCAATTTCCAGCCCATCAGTGAGCGCCTCTATTTCAAAATCGGTATGGCGCGAGAGGTAGATGGCATAAGGCATACCGCTGAACACATCGGGACGGCGGCCAACATTCGCCCATTCGCCTTTGCTGGTGCGCACATTGCACACGCCGCCTAAAATCACATGGGCATATTCATAATCGCCTGTTCTCCCATCATAACGTTGGCCTTTATTCAAGCGGCAGGCTTCCATGTTGAGGAACTCCCAGCCCGCCTCTGCGGCGGTAACAGAGGCAAAAACGCCTGTGCCACCGGTATCTTTTGAGCGTATTAACATAGTTTCGGATGTGTAGTGCATGGTGCTTTCCTTAGGGCTACGTTTAGTTTTCATACAATCTTACCGCGCTTCAGAAAAGAAAGAAAAGCATATTGTCTCATTAGGAATGGTGCTAATCTCCTTTTGGGGAGGTGGGTTAAGATTGAATCAAATGAACGATAGGGGAGCTTAAAAGATGGCAGCGATATATCCAAATTTTGATTTACGCGGGCAAGTAGCAATAGTCACGGGCGCTAGCAAGGGCATTGGCTATGGGTTGGCAAAAGCACTAGCGCATACTGGTGTGAAAGTGGTTGCTACAGCGCGCAATATGAAAGCACTGGAGCAACTCATCGAAGAAATTAAAGCGGATGGCGGCGAAGCAACGGCGTTAGCTATGGACATGCGCGACGTTCAACAACTGCAAAGCGTGATAAAGCAAGCGCATGAAGTTTATGGACGCTTAGATATATTGGTCAATAATGCGGGACTGGGCTATAACCATGATGCGCTAGAAGTGACTGAGGCGGATTGGGATGAGATGATGGCAGTCAACCTCAAAGGGTTATTTTTCGCCTGCCAAGCCGCAGCAAGATTGATGCTGCCACGAGGCTATGGGCGCATTATCAATATGTCATCGCAAGCGGGCGTTGTGGGCTTTGCTAAACACGCGGTTTATAGCGCCAGCAAAGGCGGTGTGAATATGTTAACGAAAGTGCTGGCTTTAGAATGGTCGGCCAAAGGGGTAACCGTCAATGCAGTAGCCCCTACATTCATTTATACACCCGGAACTGCTGAGCGGTTAGATAATCCAGAATACCGTGCGTCTGTTGAGGCGCGGATACCGGCAGGGAAAGTTGGCACGATTGCCGATGTGGCGGCAGCGGTGATGTATCTCGCTTCTCCATCAGCCAGCATGGTCACTGGGCATATTTTGCTCGTTGATGGGGGCTGGACTGCTCAGTGACGCCCCCCATATACAAAGCGTATTTGGTAAAAATCAGGGGATAGCGCGGCGGCTATCCCCTCTATAGTTATTCTGAAACGGTATCCGTTTGCTCTGGCTCTACAGTCATCTCTGGCGTGAGTTCGGGCGTTGTTTCAACGACATTGACAACTTCTATCGTTACTTCGGGTGTTGTTTCAACCTCATTCACCACTTCTGGCA
>WGEI01000438.1 GCA_015492875.1 Anaerolineae bacterium
ACGGTAGGCCGCCCGCGTGTGGCCTATCGTGAGACCATTACCCGCCCCACCCGCATCGATACAACCTTCAAGCGTCAGACCGGTGGTTCTGGTCAATATGCGCGCGTTGTGGTGGAATTTGAGCCGCTGCCAGAAGAAGAGCAAGACCTCGCTAAAGATGGCCTGCTCTTCGTCAACGAAATCTCTGGCGGTGCTATCCCCCGCGAATATATCCCCTCGGTAGAACGCGGTATGCGTGAATCCATGCAGGGGGGCGTCATCGCCGGTTATCCCGTCGTTGGCGTTAAGGCGCATCTAGTTGATGGCCAGTATCACGAAGTTGACTCTAGCGATATTGCCTTCAAGATTGCCGGCTCAATGTGCCTCAAAGAAGGTATTCAAAAGGGCGGTCCCGTTATTTTGGAACCGTCGATGAAGGTTGAGGTTGTGGTGCCCGATGATTTCACTGGCAGTGTCGTTGGTGACCTGTCCTCGCGTCGTGGCATCATTCAGGGTATGGAACCCCGCGGCAGTGGTGTGACTTCGATTCGCGCATCTGTGCCGCTTGGAGAGATGTTTGGCTATGCAACTGCCCTGCGTAATATGACGCAAGGGCGTGGTAACTTCACGATGGAATTCGAGAAGTACACCGTTGCGCCGCAGAATATCGCCGAAGAGGTGATAAAAGGCAATCTCTAGCCTTTTGGGTTCATTCAGTCTGATCAGTCTGAATAGCAGAGTTTAAGAAGGATTAAAGCATGGCAAAGGGAAAATTTGAGCGCTCGAAGCCTCACGTAAATATTGGCACCATCGGTCATGTCGACCATGGTAAAACCACGCTGACCGCCGCTATCACCAAAGTGCTCGGTCTAGTGGGTCGTGCGCAATTCCAAGATTACGAAGATATCGACAACGCGCCAGAAGAGCGCCAACGCGGTATCACGATTAACATCCGTCACGTTGAATACGAGACCGATGCCCGTCACTACGCCCACGTGGACTGCCCGGGCCACCGTGACTACATTAAAAACATGATCACCGGTGCTGCTCAGATGGATGGCGCTATCCTCGTTGTTAGCGCGCCAGATGGCCCCATGCCGCAGACCCGTGAGCACGTTCTGCTCGCCCGTCAGGTGGAAGTGCCGGCGATGGTTGTCTTCCTCAACAAAGTTGACCAGATGGACGATCCTGAGCTGCTCGAACTGGTGGAAATGGAGCTGGCCGAGCTGTTGGAAAGCTATGGCTTCGACCCCAACACCCCCATTATTCGCGGTTCAGCTCTGCAGGCGCTAGAATCCGATAGCCAAGACCCCAACGCGCCGGAATATGCCCCTATCATCGAGCTGATGAAAGCCGTTGATGAGTGGATTCCGACGCCGGAACGCGAAGTTGACAAACCCTTCCTCATGCCGATTGAGGACGTATTCTCGATTAAAGGTCGTGGTACGGTTGTGACCGGTCGTGTGGAACGTGGCACCCTGACGAAGGGCGAAGAAATCGAAATTGTTGGTCTGCGCGATGAAATTCAGAAGACCGTCGTGACCGGTATCGAAATGTTCCACAAAGAACTAGACCAAGCCGAAGCTGGCGATAACGCGGGTATTCTCCTTCGTGGTATCGACCGCGATGAGGTTGAGCGTGGTCAAGTTCTGGCCAAACCCGGTTCCATTACCCCACACCGCCGCTTCATGAGCGAAGTGTACGTCCTCAAGAAGGAAGAGGGGGGGCGTCACAAGCCCTTCGTCTCCGGCTATCGCCCGCAATTCTACATCCGTACTATGGATGTGACCGGCGAAATTCGCCTGCCGGAAGGCGTGGAAATGGTTATGCCCGGCGACAACGTGAATCTAGAAGTGGAACTCATCACACCTGTCGCGCTGGAAAAAGGCTCTAAGTTCGCCATCCGCGAGGGTGGTCTCACCGTCGGTGCTGGTGTCATCACCGAGATTCTGGAAGACTAGGCGCCTGTTTAAGCGTTTTTAGCCTTGCTCTTTCTCGATGCCGGGGGCCGGGTGCTCCCGGCATCGCACGCCCTAAACCGTTTCGCAAGGCAAGTTGCCTGTAAGGTTAGCAGGCTCAGAGGAAGCTATGGTCGTTAAGAACAAGATTCGCATCCGGCTTAAAGCTTACGATCATCGCGTGCTAGACCAGTCCGCCCAACGTATCGTTGAAACGGCTGAGCGCGCTGGTGCACGTGTTGTCGGTCCGGTACCGCTCCCCACTCGTTTGGAGCGCTTCACTGTGCGTCGTTCGACCTTTATCGATAAGGACTCGCACGAACACTTCGAAATTCGCACACACAAGCGCCTCATCGACGTGCTGGACCCGGACAGTAAAGCTATTGATACGCTCATGCGCCTGAATCTGCCGGCAGGCGTGGATATCGAAATTAAACTCTAAAGGCGTACACTCGCCCGTCCGTATGCGGGCTACCGTCCGCCAATGCGTGAGAGACTGGTTGGGGAAGGGGACACGCTCCCCGCGTGCTGTGGCACGAACCCCACTGGAGGCATGTAATGAAGGGACTCATTGGTAAAAAGATTGGCATGACGCAGGTCTTCGACGAAGATGGTAACGTTACACCCGTCACCGTCATTCAGGCCGGCCCATGCCATGTAACCCAAATTCGCAATGCCGACCGCGATGGCTATACCGCTATCCAACTCGGTTATGGTGAAACGAAAGAAAAGCGCCTCACCAAAGGCCAGCTTGGCCACCTGAAGCGCAATAACCTCCCTGCCCTACGTCACTTGCGCGAGTTCCGCGTGCGCAATGGTGACCTCGATGTTGAGGAAGGGCAGGAGTTGACCGTCAATGTGTTTGAAGTCGGCGAATACGTCGATGTCATCGGTACCAGCAAAGGGCGCGGCCACGCCGGCACCATCAAGCGGCATGGCTTCGCACGCGGCCCCAAGACGCACGGTCAGTCCGACCGGATGCGCTCTCCCGGCTCTGTGGGGATGTGTGCCACACCCGGTCGCACGCTCAAGGGGCAGCGCATGGCTGGTCGCATGGGGAACGCTCGCGTCACAATCCAAAATTTACAGGTGATGCACGTTGACCCAGAACGCAACCTAATCGCTGTCAAGGGCTCCGTCCCCGGCGCGAAAGGCGGTATCGTCCTTATCCGAGCTGCGGTTAAAAAGCCGGTTCAGCCCTAGGCCGCCCGCTGCGCCCAGAGCGAGAAGGAGAATTCGTGATGGAAGTTCCTGTACTGGATATGAACGGTAAAAAGGTCAGCACTGTTGACCTGCCTGCCGATATCTTCGAAGCAAAAATTAATACTGGCCTGATGCATCAGGCCTATGTTCGCCAAATGGCCAACGCGCGGCTGGGTACGCACAAGACCAAAACGCGCGGTGAAGTCGCCTATAGCGGCGCCAAACTTTACCGCCAAAAAGGGACTGGTCGTGCCCGTCATGGCTCGCGCAAGGCTCCGATTTTCGTCGGCGGTGGTACGGTTTTTGGGCCACAGCCGCGCAAGTACACCAAGCAAATGCCCAAGAAAATGCGCCGTGCCGCAATTCGTTCGGCATTGAGTGCCCTGCTGCGTGATGAGCAAATCGTTGTCGTAGACAAGTTCGCTTTTGATGCGCCCAGCACAAAAGCCGCTGCCAAAGCCATTAACGCTCTGGTTGGTGATAAATCTGCATTGGTGCTGTTCACAGATGGTAACGAAAACCTGCGCCGCAGTGTCAATAACCTGCCGCATGTTGCCGCTCTCCGTGCTAGCTACCTCAATATTCGCGATTTGCTGCGCTACGACCACGTCATCGTGCCACTCGATGCACTCGACGTTATCAAGCGCATTTGGGGGCAGGAGGCGACCAATGGCTGAACTGCACATCTATGATGTTATCCGCCGCCCAGTCATCACAGAAAAATCTGCAACCCTTTCCGATGAACTGAACCAATATGTGTTCGAAGTGGCGTCGGAAGCGAACAAAATTCAAATTCGTGAAGCCGTCGAAGTTATCTTCGATGTCAAAGTTGAGAAAGTTCGCACGATGGTGATGCCGGCCAAACGTGGCCGCCGCGGGCGTAACTGGTACATCCGTACCCGCCAATGGAAAAAAGCCGTCGTGACTGTCGCCCCCGGCGATAAAATCGAACTGTTTAGCGTGTAAGAGGGACGGTGCCTTATGCCGATTAAAGTCTACAAACCCACCTCGGCAGGCCGCCGCAATATGACCGGCCACACGTTCGAGGAAATCACCAAATCGCGCCCGGAGCGCCGCCTCACTGAACCGCTGCGTAAGCGTGCCGGGCGTAACAACACTGGCCGTATCACCGTGCGCCATCGTGGTGGTGGGCACAAGCGTCGCTATCGCATCATCGACTTCCGTCGTGATAAAGATGATAGCCGCGCCAATGTCATCGCCATCGAATATGACCCGAACCGTTCGGCTCGTATTGCGCTGGTTGAATATGAAGATGGTGAACGCCGCTATATCATCGCGCCTCTTGGCCTGAAGGTTGGCGACTCCATCGGTAGTGGCGATGCCGCGGAATTGCGCATCGGCGATGCCCTACCCATTAAAGATATTCCTGTCGGTACGCAGATTCACAATATCGAGCTGCGCCCCGGCAAAGGCGGCCAGCTGGCGCGTGCCGCTGGTACTTCTGCCCAGCTTGTCGCTAAAGAAGGGATTTATGCTCAGGTTCGTTTGCCCAGTGGCGAGGTGCGTCTGGTTCATGAAAACTGCCGGGCGACCATTGGCCAAGTTGGTAACACGGACCACGGCAATATCAAACTAGGTAAAGCCGGTCGCAAACGTTGGCTGGGCTGGCGCCCCACTGTTCGTGGTAGCGCTATGGACCCCGCCAGCCACCCCCACGGTGGTGGGGAAGGGCGTTCGCCCATCGGTTTGCCCGGGCCGAAGACCCCTTGGGGTAAGCCCACTTTGGGGTATCGCACTCGTCGCAATAAGCGTACCGACCGCTTTATCGTCCGGCGGCGTGGTAAGCGGCGTTAGTGGCTGTCCGCCGCGCCCATAGAGAGGGGTAACGACTATGTCGCGTTCGATGAAGAAGGGGCCTTATATAGACCCCAAACTGCTTCGTAAAGTTGAGAAGCTGAATGCTGAAAATAAGAAGGTTGTGATTCGTACCTGGAGCCGGGCAAGTACCATCTTCCCGCAAATGGTCGGTCACACCATCGCGGTTCATGATGGCCGCCGCCATGTGCCAATTTACATTACCGAGAACATGGTCGGGCATAAGTTAGGGGAATTTGCGCCCACGCGCACGTTCCGCGGCCACATTGTTGAGAAGAAGAAGAAACGCTAGTCGCTGAGGGAATGGCTATGGAAGTACGAGCAATTACACGCCACCTGCCCATCTCTCCTCAGAAGTTGCGGCTGGTCTGTGATCGTGTACGGGGTATGGGTGCAGAACAAGCTATGGTTGTATTGGACTTTATGCCGCAAAAAGGCGCGTATTTTGTCCGTAAAACCCTCGCTTCTGCAATTGCCAATGCCGAAAATAACTTCGATTTGGCTGCCCCATCCCTGTATATTTCGCAGATTTTCGCAGGTGATGGCCCCCGGCTGCGTCGTTACAAAGCTGGGGCGCGTGGCCGCTATAAGCCGCGTGTCAAGCGTACATCGCACCTGACCATTATTCTGGCCGAGCGAGAGGAAGAGAAGTAATGGGGCGCAAGGTACATCCCGTTGGGTTTCGCTTAAAAGTTATCCGTGATTGGGACGCGCGCTGGTATGCGGAAGGTCAGGATTATGTTGACCTGCTTCGTGAAGACCGCGAAGTCCGCAAGTTCATTAAAAGTGCTGTTGGCAATGCCGGTATCTCTCGTATTGAGATTGAACGCAATAGCGGCTTGCTAGCTGTTACACTGCATACCGCACGCCCCGGCATCGTCATCGGTCGTAAAGGGGAATCGGTCAAGAAATTGCGTGCCGATTTAGAAGCGCTTACCGGTAAAAAGGTGCGTGTAGAGGTCAACGAAATTGAAAAACCTGACCTCGATGCAACCCTCGTCGCCGAAAGCATCGCCAATCAGCTAGAACGCCGTATTGGCCATAGCCGCGCCATGAAGCGCGCTATCGGTCAGGCCATGCGTCAAGGTGCGCAAGGTATCAAAATTCAGGTGAGTGGTCGTCTGGCCGGTGCCGATATGGCCCGCCGTGAGTGGATGAGCGAAGGCCGCGTGCCTCGTAATACCCTTCGGGCTAATATCGACTACGGTTTTGCCGAAGCCTTGACTACCTTTGGCCGTATTGGTGTCAAAGTGTGGATTTATAAAGGCGAAGTGCTCGACCGCAACCCGCAAGAACGCAAGCAAAAAGGCGAGCAACAGGATGCCCCCGCTGGCCGCTAATGGCCTACGGTGCATTCTCGCCTGCTGCTAGGAGAGTCGAACATGTTAATGCCAAAGCGCGTTAAACATCGCAAACAATTTCGCGGTCGCATGAGGGGGAAGGCTTCGCGTGGTGCGGTCGTCCAGTTTGGCGATTATGGCTTACAAGCCACCGAACCCGTTTGGCTGACAAGCCGCCAAATTGAAGCCGCCCGCCGCGCCATCGTGCGTTATATCAAGCGTCGCGGTAAAGTTTGGATTCGTGTTTTTCCAGATAAGCCAGTGACCAAGAAACCCGCCGAAACCCGTATGGGTAGCGGTAAAGGTTCGGTAGACCACTGGGTTGCCGTGATTAAACCCGGACGTGTCCTTTTCGAGATGAGTGGCGTCTCTGAGGCAGATGCCCGTGAGGCCTTGCGCCTTGCGGCTCATAAACTGCCCTGTAAAACCCGCTTCATCAAGCGCGTCGACCCGATTTCCGGTTTGGAGGTGTCATAATGTACATTGACGAAATCCGGGAAATGACCGACGAGCAGATTCTCGATGCTATCGAGGACAAAAAAGAAGAACTGTGGATTCTTCGCCGTAACAAAGTCAGCGGCGAGGTCACCGATACCAATTTGTTCCGCAAGGTTCGGCGTGATATTGCGCGCCTTAAAACCGTCCTGCGCGAGCGTGAATTAGCGCGCCAGACGGTCGCGGAGGAGGAATAGCCCATGCCTAACAATCGTAGGCGGTTGCAGGGCCGCGTGGTCAGCGACAAGATGGAGAAAACTGTCGTTATCGCCATCGAACGTCGTAAGATGCACCGCGTTTATAAGAAAGTGGTTAAATCTACCAAGAAAATTGTCGCGCACGATGAAAGTAACCAAATTCCGGTTGGCGCTATCGTCCGCGTCGTAGAGAGTAAACCGCTTAGTAAAACCAAGCGCTGGGTCGTCGAAGAGGTCATCGAATGGCCAGAAGGCGCACCCGCACCTGAGGAGGCGGAATCATGATTCAATCTGAAAGCCGTCTCAAGGTTGCCGATAACACCGGCGCCCAGGAACTTCTGGTCATCCGGGTTCTCGGTGGCAGTAAAAAACGCTATGGTCGTGTTGGCGATATTGTCGTCGCCACTGTGAAGTCGGCCTCATCACAAGGTAGCATTAAGAAAAGCACTGTTGTCCGCGCGGTAATTGTGCGCACCAAGAAAGAGTACCGTCGTGCTGATGGCTCTTACATCCGCTTTGATGATAATGCTGCCGTGATTTTGGCTGACGACCTAACCAATCCCCGTGGGACCCGCGTCTTTGGCCCCGTTGCGCGTGAATTGCGCGATAAGGGCTTCATGAAAATCGTTTCTCTGGCGCCGGAAACCCTCTAGGGACGGGAGAGTGTCATCATGCAACGTATCAAAAAAGGCGACACTGTAGAAGTCATCGCGGGGAAAGACTTGGGCGAACGGGGCGAGGTTATCGCCGTTTATCCCAAGAAAAATCGCGTTGTCGTCAGCGGTGTCAACATCATGAAGCGTCATATGAAAGCACGGCAAGCCGGTAACCAGCAAGTGCCCGCACAAATCGTCGAATTTGATGCGCCGCTGCATCTATCTAATGTCATGCTGGTTTGCCCCTCCTGCAATGAGCGTACCCGTGTGGGCTATCGTATTCATGACGATGGTTACAAAACGCGCGTATGCAAAAAGTGCGGCGAGGAAATTGATTAGGACCGGAGCGAACGATGACCGAGCACATCTTGCAAAAACGCTACCGGGAAGAAGTCGTCCCGGCCCTTATGGAAGAATTCGGCTACGACAATGTTATGCAAGTACCGCGCATCAGCAAGCTGGTCGTCAACATCGGTGTTGGTGAGGCAGTCAACGATGCCAAGGTTCTGGATAACGCTGTGAATGATTTGCGCCTCATCACCGGCCAACAGCCTTTGGTGACGCGCGCTCGCAAAAGTATCGCAGGCTTCAAACTGCGCGAAGGGCGTGCTATTGGTGCTAAAGTCACCGTACGCGGCCAGCGTATGTGGGCCTTGCTCGACCGTCTGATGAATGTCGCCCTGCCCCGTATCCGGGATTTTCGTGGCGTACCCAGTAAATTAGACGGGCGCGGCAACTACACAATTGGCTTGCGTGAACAACTCGTCTTCCCGGAAATTGAGTTCGATAAAATCGACAAAATCCGGGGTATGGAAATCACTATTGTTACGACCGCAAAGACCGATGAAGAGGGCCGTCGCCTGCTGAAATTGCTGGGGATGCCCTTCCGGGATAGCTAGGGGAAAGTAGTTATGGCGAGAAAGTCTAATATCGCCCGTGAAACCCGGCGTAAATATAAGGTGCGCGTCCGCAATCGTTGTCAGGTTTGTGGCCGTCCGCGCGGCTACATTCGCCGTTTCGGACTCTGCCGTATCTGCTTCCGCGAAATGGCGCTACGGGGAGAAATCCCCGGTGTTGTAAAGTCCAGCTGGTAGGAGGCCGCGTCATCATGACGATCAACGACCCGATTTCCGATATGCTCACGCGTATTCGGAATGCACTCATGGCCGGGAAACCAACCGTCGACGTACCGCGTTCTAAAATCAAAGTCGAAATTGCCCGCATCCTCAAGGAAGAGGGCTATATCGAAGATTACGAGGTTACCGACGATAAACCGGTTCCGTGGATACGGATTCAACTTAAATATCACGGCTCACGCCGTAATCGCCGTCCGGTTATCACCCAGTTGCTGCGCGTTAGCAAGCCGGGCCGCCGCGTTTATCGTGGCCGCCGCGATTTGCCCCGCGTTCTCAGTGGTACCGGCATCGCCATCGTCACCACACCTAAAGGGGTGATGACCGCTCAGCAGGCCCGCCGCGAACGTGTTGGCGGCGAAGTGCTCTGCTATGTCTGGTAGGGGAAATTGTCATGTCGCGTATTGGTAAATTACCCATATCGTTGCCCGATAAGGTGACGGTCGACATCAAAGGTCAACGGGTGACCGTTAAAGGGCCAAAAGGGGAACTCTCCCTCGATGCCCATCCCGATATGACTGTCGCCCTAGAAGACGGCCAAATTGTCGTTAAGCGCCCGACCGATTTGCGCCATCATCGTGCCCTGCATGGCCTCACCCGCGCCCTCATCGCTAATATGGTGACCGGCGTTTCTGAAGGGTTCCGTAAGACCCTTGTCATTGAAGGTGTGGGCTATCAGGCCGAAATGCGCGGGAAAGACCTGGTACTCAAGATCGGTTTCTCCCACGAAGTTGTGGTGAACCCGCCGGAGGGCATCTCCTTCGATGTCCCCAAAGAGTCCCGTGGTCGTACCGTTCATATTGATGGGATTGATAAACAGCTTGTCGGTCAGGTTGCTGCCAACATTCGTAAATGGCGTCCGCCCGAGCCTTACAA
>WGEI01000439.1 GCA_015492875.1 Anaerolineae bacterium
GACAGAAGCAAGCAGTGATCGAAATGCTTCCTCTTTGCCGCTATGCGGTGTTGCAGTCACCAATATCAGATGGCGGCTCTGTTTTTCCGCCAATTGTTTTACGAGTTCATAACGCTGATGTCTGCCGCCACGTCGGTCGGTGGTGTGGGCAACGGTATGCGCCTCATCAACGATGATAAAATCAGGGGCAGCTCGTAAGAAATCATCGCGGCGGCGCTCAGACTTAATGAAATCAGTAGAAACAACGGTGAATGGATGACGCTCAAATAGAGATTCTCCCATCCGTAAGTGCCGCTCTAACCGTGTGGCGGTGCTGGATAAGATCAATTCTGCATCGATATAAAATTTCTCGCGCAGTTCGCTGTGCCACTGTTCTGCCAATGGTGGTGGACATAAAATTGCTAGACGATTAATTTCCCCACGATCCAACAATTCACGGGCAATGAGGAGCGCTTCAATCGTCTTACCAATACCAACATCATCCGCAATCAGTAAACGCACAGGGTCTTGTTTCAATGCCATCAAGAGTGGCACAAGTTGGTAAGGGCGGGGTTCAACATTAATTTTTGCAAATGACCGAAATGGCCCAGCACTAGAACGAAACCCAAGACGTACAGCCGCACGCAGTAACCGCGCAGAACGATAATCTCCAATTTGGTGAGGGTCTGGTAAGGAAAAGGTGGCAGGTTCAACATCCTCAAGCCGTGTTAAAATTGCTGTAATTTCATCATCTGTGCCCCCTAATGGGCGGATTTTTATCAGCTCGTCTGTAGATTCTGGGAGCACAACCCACTCTCTTCCACGAACTTTAACCAATGAACCAACCGTGAACGAAACCTTCGCACTCACGCCTCACCTCCAAATATATATTTGTTTTTGGCGAAAATAGCATCCCAATCGTCACGATAGCCAAAACGAATCACATGATAGCCATAATCTTCCATGCACTCGGTTTGTTGCTGATCTCGCGCATAGCGGTGGGGGTAATCGTGATAAGAGCCATCTATATAAATGGCTGCGTATACTCCGCCACTGTTATAAATAAAATCTGGACGGGTTTGACATTCTTCAATATAAATTTGAGCGCGATCAGGCAAACGCAAACCATAACGCGCAACAGTGCTTAACCACTCACGCTCTAGTTCTGACTCGCACAAACTCATCAGTTGCGCTAGATGCGCTTCATGAGTGGATTGACTAGGGCTATTTTGTACAATTGCTTGAGTTAAATCCATTAACCAGTCATAGATACACTTACGATCTAAAATAGCATGTTCGCGTTGATTGCCATAACTTAACAAACAGTCGTAACAAGCCACTTCACAATCTTCATTGGAGCGTGGCGCATGGCCCAAGTCGTCGCCTGTTACTGGATCGAAATGGCAAATCGAAAGAGCCTCTTCTGCAACCCGACGGAGTGCTTGTGGATCGTCTACCAAGCGACGTAGCACACCAGCCCCCCCTTCCGACGCTTCATAAAAAAGAATCAACTGGCGATTGTCACTATCTGGCAATGGTTCGGCTGCTAATTCATTCTCTTCTAGCTGGAAAACAGCTTCAATTGCTCGCTTTAGCGCAGCTTGTAATGAAGCTATCTCTTTAAGTTCCATGTTCACAAGTGGTTCAAACAATAAGCAGTTTCGGCTATCTTCAACATAAGGAATAACGCGCTTGGTCCGCTCTGACATGGGGTCATCAGGGTCATCCTCGCTTTGCTCATTTTTCGCCCAATAACCACGTTCAATATCAAGCACAAAACCATATTGCTGTTTATTCTTACGTCTTGCCCAGCCTAGATTAATACGCCATAGCGTTGCCGTCTGCGCATAAGTGAGTTGCGCCACATCTTGTCCATCAACTTGAATTACAGCACTTCGAACATCCATTGCTCCATCACGTTTACCAAAACGCACACCAGTGCGAATTTCATAACCCAGCCGCAAGCGTTCTTCTTCATCAGCGTTAATGCGATCCCGCCGCCGCGTAACAACATTTTGTAAGCGCAACAAAGGCTGCGAAAATGGTGGGTCTAATGGTTTCTCACAACGTTCACAGAGATCAAAATTCATATCTGATTTCACGGGGTGGACATAACCACAATGACCACAGCGTTTTATCTGCGTTGTCAGTGGCCCATCATCGCTTTCAGTAACAGGCATAATGACCTGATTAATCAAATATCGTGAACCTTCATGATAAATAATCGCCCGTGGGCCAAACTCCGAGATTGCTAGAAAACGTGGACGAGACAAGAAATTATCACGTTGGGTGGCGCGTCGAGCCGGAATGAAGGCGGATAAGGGCAAACGTGGAAAACTGTAACCGGGTAAGAAGCCTTCGGTAGCAAAATAGCGATAACTATAAAAATCAGATTGGGCGAGACTACTCACTTCGGTAAGGAGGTCAATTTGTGACAAGGCCTCCCGACGAAGGCGTTCGGCTTGACGTTTGTCTGCCTGTGAACGGGTTGGGTCACGCCGAATACGCTCTTGCACTTTAACTTGTTTAAGAGCAGACCAATACAACTCCCTCCAACGGGTACAGCTCTGGTCAAAAGCATGGACGATATTCTGTATGGTCAAGTTGAGCAATTCTTCAGCATCTTCAAGGTCGGGGATTGTTCTCAAAACTTGCGCGGCGCGCTGGCGCGCTGCTTCTTGTGCAGTAACAGATTCTATTTGTTGACGAATTTCAGGTAATAGCTCCAATGACGGTGGTTCGCCATTCATGTCAAGAATTTCTTTTAAGGTATCTTTAAGATCTACGCCCGTTTCAGCTAACCAAATCGCATGAATATGTGCCCGCAGCAAATCCTTGTTAGTTAAATCTAGGCGTGGCGGCGCAACTGCCCCGGAAACCATACGTTCGGGGCGTTTGAAGAAATATTGATCATGCGGACTCCCACTAGAACAATATGTGAAAACCAATGCGGGTTGCCCACTCCGCCCAGCACGCCCACTACGTTGTGCATAATTTGCTGGTGTTGGCGGAACGTTCCGCATGTTAACAACATTTAATTCTGCAATATCCACGCCTAGTTCCATTGTCGGCGAACAATACAAAATAGGAAGTTTCGCTTCTCTAAATTGCTGTTCTCTCAATTCGCGTTCTTCATAAGGGACTTGCGCAGTATGTTCATGCGCTTCCAAGTTGATCAAGTGACCTGACGCAGTGTATTCGTGTGTGTTTACATCAACTAATGATTTTGCAACATCCCGATAGAAATCAACGAAGAATTGATTTGGATGCCCACCCTCTTGTGATTCATTGGGAACACGAATAGGATCATGAAATGCACGTTCGCCTGTACCTGCTAGCCAGCGCATTGACGCTGCAACTAGTTGATAGCCCGGCACATCGTCATCGGATGATGGCTCCCGTACAACTGCAACTAAACCAGCAACACCAAGCCCTTTCAGAAGATCGCGAATAATAGTCTCTGTATCCCCTAATCCTAACTTCCCATAGGTATCAGCTTCATATTCAGTTAGTGTGCCCGGACGACGTAGATAAATACCAAAGCCGCTACGCGCTGAAACATATGTATAATTCCCACGGCCATCTTCTCCTGCCGAAGAACGTGGAATCAAAACAGAGGCATACTCCATACGCTCATCTTCATCGATTGCCCATGGCGCAATTAAGCGCTGGCTGCTGAGCTGCTGAATACGTTCTTGGTGATTCCTATCTAGATAATCCACTTTGATGGCAAGTTCACGGCGCATATGATCCAATAAGGTGCGAGCAATCTTTATCCGTGTTTGAGGAGAGGCTGTTGCCAGTGCTGGATGGTAATCTTCCCAAACGTCTTCGGCCTCGCATACAGCATTCAGATCGACGTAGTCTATTTCAAGCAAACCACATTGTTCAAGATTTGGTAAGGCAATACGCCACCCACGCCGTAAATCACGATAGATGCGATAGCCCAGAACCTGCTTCAATGCACTTTGGGTTTGTTGTAGTGCTTGAAAACGGACTTCTGGATTGCTAGCATAGAGATGTAGCGGTAAATTCAAAGCATTAAAGACTTTTTCAGCGATGACATCATGGGTTAAGCCCTCAGCCCCCGCATCCTGTACTGCACGATAGATTGCTCCACGTAGTAAGCTCACTTCAATAAAATCGTTGAAATGCCCAGCTTGTAATGAAGCATCTTGCCTGTTATCTGTAAAACTCAACAACTTCCGAGCTTCTGGAGGTAAATCACTTGTTTTTAGTGAGCGAATAGTGGATAAACTCAATATTGTGGTAGCACTGCTACGACCTTCCGAGTTAAGTGTGGCTAACTTACCAAAGTCACTCTGACGAGGTGCATAGGACACACCACAATTCAGGCAGAACATGAATGGCGTTGAAAGATATACAAATGTCAATCCTTCAGCAACTTCTTCACCTGAGGGAGAAATTTGTATATGTCGAGGTAGCTTTTCTCGGCGATGAGGGCGGATACGACGAACACCATTACGTTCCTCTAACCAATCATCTGGCAAATAATCGCCATTCACTAATTCATTAACGTCAACTGGCCAAGGTTTATGTGAACCAAGATAAAGATAGCCTGCCTCACTATCCTCATCTGAAAGGCGATCACTGAACTCACGCGGTAGCGCACGACATACTTCGTTATCTTCATCTTCACTCGTTGTCATTCGTACCGTGTAATACTCTTGACCACACTCACGGCAAAAACATAGCGGATAGAGCACTTTATCTCGATCACCTGGCATGTAGTATTGGCCATTTAAAGTGATATACCGCTCGTCTTCTTGTTCAAGCGTGGCATAAACAGTGTCACCAGGGCTGATAAACTGATGTAACCGAAAAGCAAATGGTGCAAATCCTGTGTCAGGGTCCGGTTCACAGCGATAACCGGCCAATAACCAGTTTTGAATAACCAAAACACAGGTTTCTTCATCAACGCCTGTTAACTGGCTTAGCTCTTCTGCTGCTGATTGAATGCTGCGGGGTTCTTGGCGAACAAGGCGACCATCTTTTTCCTGTAAACCGAAGGTATCTTCAATCCAAATCGATAAAGGGTGCTCAGTAAATTCCTTATAGCTTGTGGGAGCAACTAAATCTTTCCCCTGAGCAACAAATTCTCGCAAAGCAGCTACCTCATAATGCCTTGGCGTTGTCCGCTGAAGGGTTTCACCAATAATATGTTGCGGGTCAACCGTTGAGCCAAAAATCTGTGACCCAACTTCTGCTACCCTTTCTCGCTGTTCTTCATATGTCCCTTCACTGACTAAGGTCGCAGATGTTCCTACAAATAAAATCTTCTGTTCACCGGTTTCCAATCGGTTTCGCACCCTGCGCACGAGTAAAGCTACATCTGCACCTTGTCGCCCGCGATAGGTATGTAATTCATCTAATACCAAAAAACGCAGGCCTTTTGCTTGCTCAATAAGCTGGCGTTCTCGGGGACGTGTCATAATGAGTTCTAACATGACATAGTTTGTCAGTAGAATATCTGGGGGGGTCATGATGATGCGCTGGCGCTCCGCATCAGACTCCTGCCCTGTATAACGAGCAAACGTGACAGGAGCTTGATTCTTTGGATACCCCTCCTCAAGGAACTTCTTTAACTCCCCAGCCTGACTATTGGCTAACGCATTCATAGGGTAAACAATAATCGCTTGAATACCCTGGCCGCTGCCACGATGCAAAACATGATTCACAATCGGTACGATATAAGCAAGGCTTTTGCCAGAACCCGTACCTGTTGTCAAAATATAATTATGTCCTTGATTAGCAATTTCAATGGCTTCGCGTTGATGACGGTGAAAACGAATTGGTTGACCACCTTTGTCTTTGTTACGCACAAAAATGCGTTCGCACTCTGGATGCAATAAGCCTTTTTGCACCAACTCGCCGACTGTGCCACCATCAGCAAACCTCGGATTCAGTTGAATGAGAGGATCGGGCCAAAATGCGCCCTCCTTCAAACTATTTTCCACTTTCTCATGAATGCGTTTATCCCGAATTTGCATGAAACTGCTGGCATATTTTGAATAATCATCAATTAATTGCTTTCTAATCTGAAAAACATCCATATCCTAACCTCAAATACTATTTGCGCAATTCTAGCTCTAGCTCACGTATTGACTTAAAGCCCTTGATACGTATCTTCTTCACAGGGGGCATAATGCTCAATCCTCACATGGTGGTTCAAGTCAAGTATATACTAAATCTCGCCGCCCCCCCGCAACTTGCGGCGGATTAGGCCGCCCATCCAACGCAGCTCGCCAATGCGCAACAGCCACGCCATGCCCACATAGACCAACACGCTGAGGCCGCCCGCCACCAAGACCAGCAGCGCCTCGCTCAGCAGGCCGTCCGTACCGATGAAGCGCGCCAGATGGGGCAAAGTCAGCGCCGCTGCCGCCGCCATGATGCCCGTCGCCACTGCGGTCTTCAGCACGGTTAATAACAAATCTTGCGCCCCAAAACCGCTCAATCGCCGCCATAACAAATAGGCCGAAACGCTGGCATGGGTGACGTGCTTAAGGCTATCAGCAATCATCAAACTGAACAGGCCAAACTGTGGCAAGAGCACCAGCGCCGCCACCATATACACACTCAAACTGAGCAGCCCGACCAGCGCCGGCGTCAGCGTATCTTGCCGCGCATAGAAAGCATAAATCAAGAGCAAATCGATCGCCGCAAAGGGCAGGCCAATCAGATACAGCCGAAGCGCCATGCCAGTAATGGCGGTATCGGCGGCGGTGAACGCGCCATGCTCAAATATCAGGTCAATAATCGGCGTGGCCAGCACAAATAACCCCACTGCCGACGGCAAAATAAGCACAATCGTCAAGCGCAAACCCAGCCCCAGCGTATCCTTAAACGCCCGCTCGCCAATCATCGCCAGCGCCGCCGCCTGTTGCGAGAGCGTGGGCAAAATGGCCAAACTAATCGCCGTCGCCACTAAGCCCTGCGGGAATTGGATGAGCGTCGTCGCCCAGTTCATATAGGCGATACTGCCCTCGCCCGTGCCGCTGGCCAAGTTATAGCTGAAGGGGCGGATGATGAGCGTATCCATGATGAGCGAGAACGTAACCGGCGCATATAGAACCACCATCTGGCGCACAGCCGGATGCCGCCAATGTAGCGTGAAGCGGATTTTCGCCCCGCGTAACCCCGGCAACTGGAGCAGCATTTGCCCCAACGCGCCCACCAGCCAGCCAATCGCCACCACAGCCACGCCCTCCGCTGGGCGCTGTAGCAACGGCGAGGGGATACCGCCGTTCGGGGGCATGAAAACGAAGGTGGGCGGCGGCGTGAACAGCAACGCCACAGCCACAATACTGCCATTAAACACCACCCCCGCAAAGGCCGGCCAAACGAAGCTATGCAGCGCGTACAGCGTGCCGCTGAGCATGGCGAACAGCCCCATGAACATCAGCGCCGGGCTGGTCAAACGCAACAAATCGACCGCCAGCGATTGGGTAGCAGCAGAAGCGCCCCCCGCTACCAGCGCCACAACTTGCGGGGCGAATAGCTCTAACACGAGGATTAGCCCCGCCAATAGCACTGTGGCGATGCTGAACAAAATGGAGACAACGCGCCATAATGCTTGCCGCCCCCCTTTGGTCACCACCTCGCTGAGGACGGGCACAATCGCACTATTCACATGGCCGGCGATGAGCAGGTCAAATAAGGCTTTGGGCACGACAATCGCCACTTGAAAAGCATCGACCGCGCCCGACGCCCCAAAAAGATAGGTGAGTACCGTCTCGCGCGCTAAACCTAAAACACGGCTGCCGATATTGCCCAGCACGAGAATACCCGTCGCGCCGGCAACGCGGGCATTCGTCTCCTCTTGGCTCAAATTGGCGACATCGGTTACTGCATCTGCATCAAGCGGGGGGTCTACGGACATGCACGCCTCGCATCATTGTTCACACCTAGCGCCCGAAGGCAGAGACGCATTATACGACCGCACGCGCTATTGGGCATAGCCCCGTTTCCCCTATGGAATATATTTGCAACCCCATGCCGCCCTGTTGCGTATATGATTATAGAAAGCTCAAATTTTGGAGGAAATAGACCATGAGTGAACAACCAGAACAAACCCAGAAAGAAACCCCACAGCTTATCAGCGAAGAAATTGAAGTGAAGGGTAAAGAGCTGAAAGAGCGCTTAGAGAAGCTCATTCAGGAAGGCAATGTGCGCCGCCTTATCGTCCGCTATCCCGATGGCCGCGTCTTGCTAGAAATCCCATTGACGGCGGCAGCTGTCGGTGGCGTCATGGCTATCCTAGCGCCATGGGCGGCTGTTCTGGCAGGCGCTGCGGCCTTAATGGCGCGTGTGCGCATTGAGATTGTCCGCGAAGTCAACGAAGAAGACACACCCCCTGAGCGCCTAGAAAAAACGGACGCTGAATAAGCCCTTACCCCCCAGCGGCTCGCCACGACGGCGGGCTGCTTTGTTTTTTGGGGTTAAAAAAGAAGTGGTTGCTCTGTTTTCTTTATACGGATGACGCTCCATCGCTAATAGTAACACATCGATATAGCCATGTCTATAAATCAAGCGTTTGAAAACCAAGCTGCTCCAACTGTAAAGCGATGCGATGACGATGGCATGTATTCGGGTCAAGTTCTACACACAGAAACGCAAGGCGTTGGCTATGTAACTCATCTTCGAGCATACGCAATGGTTGCTCCGCATACAGCCTTTCCCCATAACGAGCAAACAGCGCGGCATAATCGTGATTCTGCGCTAAGTCGCTGCGCTCAGAAGGGGCGATTCCTAGTTCGGGGCAATGACGATAAGCAATCCCCTGTGCTTCCAAAGCGCTCTGGAGCCGGCTCTTTGAATATTCTGGCTTATATTGGCTAACGGGATGGTAACGCGCATCAATCAACATCGTGATACTGGCCATTTTCAATAATTCAACGAACTGATGCCAATGCCGTTGCGAATAACCAATGGTAAAGTGCTGATATTTGCTTAAATCGATGCGCTTCAAGTTCCAAACCCATTTCGCATGAAATTGCTCAGTGAGCGGGCGGTTGGCAGTATGAAAAACACGGCGTTCTTGTTCACCTGTTGTGATACTTTGGCGGGCAGGCCGGCTGAGGAGATTTTGGCGTTGTTGTTCGTCCTCAGCTTTCCGCAATAAGGCTGTGAATTGCCGAATCGCTTCCGCAGATAAACGCTCGTCAATAAACTTGTGAGCAATATGAATGGCCTCAGCATCGTTGCGCGTCACTCGGGCAATTCTGGCAGCAGAGTTAATCGCCAAAACCCCTTGCGCGGTGGCGGCGCTACTGCGAACTTGACGCGGCTGGATAAGCTGCCTCTTATACACATCTGACGCTGCCGACGATC
>WGEI01000440.1 GCA_015492875.1 Anaerolineae bacterium
GCTTCAACTCGCGCATGTTGCGCTCTAGTTGCTGGGCGATGACGCCCCGTCGCAATAGGCGATAAATCACGCGCTGGTTCAATGACGATGTGGAGATGTCGGCGGCGCGCTTCACCTGCACTAAGCGCTCAAAGTGGTGGTTATTGGCGATGATGTAGCCGATGCGCATACCCGGCAGGAGCATTTTGGTGAAGGCGTTGACATGCAAAACCACGTCGTTTTCATCTAAGGCCTTCAATGGTGGCGGCGGGTCGCCCTCAAAATGAAACTCCTGATAGACACCATCCTCGATAATGGGCACTTTGTACTCATTGGCGAGGTTGATGAGTTGGCGGCGGCGGTGCATGGGCATGATGATACCTGTCGGGTTCTGGAAGGTGGGCTGCACATAAATGAGCTTGGGTGAATTCTCTAGCAGATAGTTTTCTAGATGGTCGATGCGAATACCGTCGTCATCGCTCTCGATGCCGTGCAAGTGGATGCGGCGGGTGCGGGCGATGTCGATAACGCCGATATAGGTCGGGTTGGAGGTGACAATCGTATCGCCCTCGCTGAGCAAAGATTGAACGATGAGGTCGATGGCCTGTTGCGCGCCGGCGGTGATGAGGATGTGGTCAGCTTTGGTGTTGATGCCTAAAGCGCGCACATAGTCGCGGATGGTCATCCGCAAGGGCAAATAGCCCTCTGGCATTTCATAGTTTAAGGCGGTGGCGCCATCTTGCTCCAGCACGATATTCATCGCCTCGCGCAGTTGGGGCATGGGGAAAAACTCTGAGGGTGGCGCACCATAGCTGAAGTTGGTGACGCCGGGTTTGCGCGCCAATTTATGCAAATCGCGGATAGATTGGTCTGGGGCGGAGGGCGCTTGCCCATGACTGCTGCTCGCTGTGCGGTGTCCGTTATGCTCGCCGTTGCCATCTTTAGCGACAAATGTGCCCCGCCCGGCATGGGCGCTAAGATAGCCTTCTGCCCGTAACTCGGCATAAGCATTGACAACGCTGATGCGGCTGATATTGAGTTGGCGGGCTAAATCGCGGCTGGCGGGTAGGCGTGTTCCAGCGGGCAAAGAGCCGCTCTCAATCTGCATACGAATGTGTCGGATGAGCTGGCGATAAATTGGCTCTTCACCGTCGCGGTCAAGGGTAATGGATAGATTGGGCGGTGTGTGCATGGCCGCCTCCATATCTGTAATGGCCGTTAAATGTGAAAAATTTAGTACCCACTATTCACTGTATCATGTTTCACCAGAATTGGACTTAACAGTATTGTACCAATTAAGTCCAATTGGTCTGTTGTGTCAATATAGCGGCTTGGCGAGTAGCTGTTACAGGGGGCGAATGATGCCCCCTGCTCGGTTACTGCTCTAGGACTGGCGTCGCTTCTGCTGGCGGACGCGGCGTGCCATGTGCGACAGCATCGACGACTTGCGCCGCAAGGTCATAGCGCCCATAGGCGGGGATGATATATGCGCCTTGAATGAGGCCGCTCATCTCTGCCAAAAGCTCCTGCGCAATGCGCACGCCTTCTTGTGGGGCGTCGTGGCCGGCCTCTTCCAGCCGTTTGAAGATACTATCTGGTATGATGATGCCGGGCACTTCATTATGTAAGAAGCGAGCGTGCTTGAGGCTATAGAGCGGAATAGCGCCCATGAGCACAGGTAGCGTGAAGTCCTCGCCTGTGGTGGCGCGGTATTTTTCATAGAAACGTTCCACCCGTGACGGCTCATAGACCGCCTGCCCCAGCGCAAAGTCGGCGCCATTTTTCAGTTTCTTGAGTAAGATGCGAATCTCGCGGTCAAGGTCATCCGCGCCCATGTTCAGCGCGCAGCCAACGGTGAAGCTGGTCGGCTTGCCAATGCTGTTCCCCGCCAAATCGACGCCCTCATTCATCTCATGCTTGATGAGGCCAATTAAGCGGCTGGGGGCGATGTCGTAGCTATCCATCGCGTCCGGATAGTCGCCGATGCGAGTGGGGTCGCCCATGACGACAAACAGGTTGCGCAGGTCTAGGGCATGGGCGGCCAGCAAATCGCCTTGAATGCGCAGCAGGTTGCGCCCGCGCGTGGGGAAGTGGAGCACAGTTTCAATGCCCACTTGCGATTGAATGATGTGGCAAACAGCCCAGGGACTCATGCGCATCCGCGCGGTGGGGCTATCGGCCACATTTAGAATATCAGCGCCTGCATCACGCAGCAAGCGGGCGCGCTGGACTAAGGTTTCTACGTCATAGCTACGCGGCGGCGCTACTTCGACAGTGACGGTGAATTCACCCCGTGCTAAGCGTTGGCTGAGCGATGTCGGCGGCGCGGGTACATAATCTTCATCTTTGCCGTTGCTATCCAGCACTTGGATGACGGGCAACGGGCGTTTGGGGTCATCAAGCGCGGTGCGCATGGCGGCGATATGCTCAGGCGTAGAGCCACAGCAGCCGCCAATGACGCACGCCCCCAGCGCTTTGAACGTCAGCGCATAGTCTCCGAAGTAGTCGGCAGTGGCGGGGAACATCACGCGTCCACCAACCGATTCCGGAAAGCCAGCATTTGGCATGGCGGAGACGAAAGCCTCTGGCACGGCTTGGCGAATAGTTTGTAAAATCTGCGAGATTTGCGCAGGCCCACCAGAGCAATTGACCCCGATGACATCGGCCCCGGCACGATACAGGTCATTGGCGACGCGGGCGGGGGCATAGCCCAGCAGGGTGCGGTCATCGACGGAGAAGGTCGTGTGCACGATGACGGGCACATCAGGCGCTACTTCGCGGGCGGCATAGAGCGCTTCTAGCGCCTCAGTATGGTCGGCGAAGGTCTCTAGCAGGATGACATCGACGCCAGCCGCTGCCAGTGCGCCGATTTGCTCGGCAAAGGCTTGCCGCGCGTCCTCTGTAGTGA
>WGEI01000441.1 GCA_015492875.1 Anaerolineae bacterium
CTGCGGTGAAATAGAGCACCGCCGCAGTGACAATCATCGCCCCTGTGAACATGATAATCAGATGGTCTGTAGTAATGATGGGCGACCAGCCCCCCTGTGACCAGAATAATAGCGCTGCCGGCCCATTCATGAGCGCTACAAAAACTGGCATGGCCAACGTATGGCGCACTTCGCGCTCAACGACGTATTTATCAATGAAGTTCACAATGCTATAAAACATCGGCGCTAATAAGGCCAATACCAACCAGTTCATATATGCACCAGAGTGTTACAAAATAGTTTAACAATGTCACAGATTATAAACCATACTGCCGCTGGCGTAAAGCGCGCTCATATGCCAGCCGTCGGCAAAGCGTCGCCCATGCGTATAGCGCGTTATAGCGGCTGCGCTACAATAAAAGCATGAGACGACTATGGCATTTTTACCGCGCGCGCAAACGGCGCACCCAAATACTCATCGTTATGCTGCTGCTCATGGTGAGCGCTGCCAGCGGCCTTTATGCTTGGGTGACCTATGACCTGCCTTCACTAGATAGCATCGAAGCCGGTCTCGCCTTGCCCAGCACCCGCATTTATGACCGTCGTGGCCGCCTGCTCTACGAAATTTTGCCACCAGAGCAAGGGCGTAACCGCGTCATCCCATTAGATGCCATCCCCGAATACTGTATACAAGCCGTCATCGCCACAGAGGACGCTAACTATTATAGTCATCCCGGCGTCGATATTGTCGGTATCTTGCGCGCGCTGTGGATTAACCTTCAAGGCGGGGAAGTGCTCGCCGGCGGCAGCACCATCACCCAACAAACCGCCCGCCTATTGCTCTTAGACCCGCAACAACAGGCCGAACGCACCCTGCGCCGCAAATTGCGCGAGATGGTGCTCGCCCTGCGCTTGCAAAATGCTTATAGCAAAGAGCACGTTTTGGCGCTCTATCTCAACCAAGTTTATTTCGGCAATCTGGCCTATGGCATCGAAGCCGCCGCCCGCACTTACTTCGCCAAACCTGCCGAAGGGCTTTCTTTGGCAGAATGTTCGCTATTAGCTGGCCTCATTCAGAACGCCGCCGCCTATGACCCGCTCAGTAACCTAGCCGCTGCCCGCCAACGGCAACAGGTTGTATTGCGCCTCATGGTGCAAAATGGCTATATTACCCAAGCAGAGGCCGATGCCGCTTTCAATGACCCGCTGCAATTCGCCAGCGCACCCTTCCCGATTGAAGCGCCACACTTTGTCATGGCCGTCTGGAAGCAATTAGAGCGCGATTATCCAGAATTGCTCTATGGTGGCGGCTTGGATGTCATCACCACGCTGGATTTAGATTGGCAAAAGACCGCACAGGACATTGTGCAACGTCAACTCGATTATCTCAATCGCCCGCCAATGGGTGGTGTTCCCGCTGGGGCGCGTAATGCCGCTGTAGTGGCGATGGACCCGTGGACAGGGCAGGTGCTCACCATGTTGGGCAGCCCCGATTATTTTGATGAGAGCATCGATGGCGCAGTGAATGCGGCCTTAGCCCTACGCCAGCCCGGCAGCACGCTCAAGCCTTTCACCTACGCCGCCGCCATGAACCCCAATCTCCCCGAACCCTATACCGCCGCTACCATGCTCTTAGATATAGAGACGCCCTTTGTCACCCGCAAGCTAGAGAGCTACACACCGTCGAATTATGCCCTGGTAGAGCATGGGCCTGTGCTAGTGCGCGAGGCATTAGCCTCTTCCTATAATATCCCCGCTGTGATTGCATTAGACCATGTGGGCATTGAGAATATGGTGCGCCTCGCGGTCAATGCAGGGTTAGAGACCTTAGCCACCAATACCGATGTTGACCTCTCGGTCACCTTAGGCGGGGGAGAGGTGCGCCTGTTAGACCTCGTACAAGCCTATAGTATCTTCCCCAATGGCGGTTATCGCATCGAACCTATCTTCATCCTTAAAGTGACCGCCCCTGATGGGCAAGTGCTCTATGAATGGCAACCACAGCCCCTAGAGCACCGTGTACTAGATGAGCGTATTGCCTATATTATCACCGACATCCTCAGCGACCCTTACGCCCGCATCCCCTCATTTGGCCGCAATAGCATATTGAACATAGGCCGCCCCGCCGCCGCCAAAACGGGCACAACCACCGATTTCCGCGATAATTGGGTGATGGGATATACGCCTAACCTCGTTGTTGGGGTTTGGGTGGGGAATGCCGATAATCAGCCGATGGTGGATGTGACGGGCATCAGCGGTGCGGGGCCAATCTGGAATCAATTTATCCGCCGCGTCCTGCTCGGCCAGCCAGAGCTAGATTTCACTCGCCCCGATGGTCTCATCGATGTGGATGTTTGTGCGCTCAGTGGCAAATTGCCCACCGAAGCCTGCCAGCGCACCTATCGGGAGATTTTTATCCCCGGCACAGAGCCGACCGAAGCGGATGATTTCTATCAGATTTTTGAGATAGACCGCCGCACAGGTGCACTTGCCGACGAAAACACGCCCCCTGAATATCGCACCGAGCAAGTATTCATCGTTTTACCACAGGAAGCGCGCGATTGGGGAATGCGCCACGGCGTCCGCCAGCCCCCAGAGGGCGCGCTCATTCAAGCCCCTGATGATGATAGAGGCGTGCGCCTATTAGCGCCAGACCCCTACACCGTGTTTGAGGTCTCACCCATCACACCGATAGAAACCCAGCGCTTGCGCTTCACAGTTGGTGTGCCACCGTCGACGCAATCCGTGACATATTATCTCAATAACCAGCGCTTGGGTGCGGTTTTTCAATCGCCATGGGATTATTGGTGGTCATTAGAAGTGGGTGATTATGAACTCATCGCCGAAGCAACGTTAACCGACGGCACAGTGCAACGCAGTGCGCCCAGACCCTTCCGCGTTGTGCCTTATGGCGAAATTGGCGTAGCAGTACAGCTAGGCCAACCTTAAGGCCGTTCAACGCTATAGCCCTCGCCTGCGGCCTGTGTCAAATCGACTGTGATTTCTCGCCCGCCCCAGCCATCGACAATATCATGCGCCCGCACGGTGACCTGCGTCACGCCTTCAGGGATGATTAGCCCGCTTTGGCTTCGGGTGAATGGCTGCTCGTTCACATGGGGGTGGAGCAAGAGCCGCGTGAAGGGATCATCAGTATTGCGCTTGAGGATAGTGCCATCTGGCAGCACCACATCCCAGCCATCGGCATAATCTTCCCAGCCCGTGTCGGGATGTTCAACTGTCACATGAAATGTCCATGTGCCATCTGCCGCTTGTACCGCCCGCACAAATACAACATCGGCATCCGCTTGCCGCATGTTCCCGCCTCCCAATTGTCCCAACCATAGCGGAAAACTACAAGTCAATGCACCTATCACCAGTCCAAACCACCATCGCCACATCGTCCCTCACCTCATCAGCTTCGGTTAGCTAAAATAGAACAGACCGCGCGGGCGGCCTGACTTGTGCGCTAGGTTATGGCGCTTATGTTTCAATTTCTACTTTATTGCGATAAAACGCCACATAGTCCTTGATTTGGGATGCCGCTTTGCTTGGCTCTGGGTAATACCAAGCCGCACCCTGCTCAACGTCACCATTCACTACAATATCGTAATAGCTCGCTACGCCCTTCCACGCGCAGGTGGTGTGCATACTGTTCGGCTGGAAGTATTCACGTTTAATGGCATCTGGTGGGAAGTAGTGATTACCCTCAACGACGATGGTATTATCACTTTCGGCAATGACGACGCCTTTATAAATTACGCGGGGCATGATGCCTCCTTCAGTCAGTTACTACAAGTTGTCCATCCTCACCATTGTAGACCGTCATTATTGCACAAATCTTACCCCGAACTCACTGGTCTGGTGTTGGGCGTTGCCGAAAGGCTTCTGCAATGCGCTCATAGAGCTTTTCCCGCCGTATGGGGGGGATGACCAGTTCGCGGCTATGTTCTTTGTATAGCAAAATCGCCTTCTGGGTAGAATCCAGTACCACATTACAGCGATGGCAGGTAGCAAGGTGTTCGCGCGCTGCTTCGCTCAGTTCTTCATCTAGATTGTTATCAATGTATTCCGATAAATAGGCCAATAACTCTTCGCACGTGATACTCATAAGCGCGCGTACTCCTCAAAATATCCCGCCAACCGCTCTCGTAACGCCAGCCGCGCCCGGTGCAACCGCACCTTGACGGCAGCTTCACTAATCCCCAGCGCTTCCGCCGTCTCTTTAGTAGAAAGTTCCTCGACATCGCGCAGCATGAATACCGCCCGCAATGCTGGCGAAAGTGCTTCTACCGCCTGCTCGATTTGCTCCCGCACTTCGGCGCTATGTAGCACTTCCTCTGGCAATTCTTGCCAATCAAAGAACACGTTCGGCATAGGGGCGTCATCATCTAAATTGTCCAAACTCATATCTGGACGGATGCGCCGTAACCGCCCCATACATTCATTGTAGGCCACGCGATAGAGCCACGTGCCAATGTGCGAACGCCCTTCAAAGCGGTCGATATTCTCAATAAGCGCCAGAAATGTATTCTGCACCACCCCGTCCGCCTGTTGCTCATCGTGCAATAGGCTGATAGCCAATCGATAAATACGGTCGGAAAAGCGTTCAAAAACTTTTTCCAGCGCCTCCGGTTCGCGCCGCTTGAGGGCAGCTAAAAGGTCTTTATCACAAGGCATAGCATTTCCCGCCATAATGGCATCATCATTTTCAGACTTATCCTTTAGAAGCATGAATATACAAAAATCTTACCCCCAATTCAGTTTTTGTGCCCTTGGCCCCATGCCCATACCACTCTCGGTGGGTTAGTCTGGTCAGGGTAGGGCTTTATGCTATAATCGCGTGGCCACAGGCCGCAAGAGGGCTTTAACTTGCTCAATGGATTTGGAATGTAGTGCTTATGATCAATCGTGAAGTGCCCGCCACCGGTGGGGAAAATTTAACCCTAACAGTTGTCATTCCTTGCTATAACGAAGCCGCCACTATTGAACCTGTTTTAGAACGGGTGATAAGCGTTGGATTGGCAGATGAAATTATCATCGTCGATGATGGGTCTACTGATGGCACGCGGGAGATTCTACACGAGATTGAAGGGAGAAATTTGCCCGGTGTGCGCGTTCTCTACCATGACCACAATCAAGGCAAGGGTGCCGCTTTGCGCACGGGCTTTTCTGCCGCTACGGGGGATATCCTGTTGATTCAGGATGCTGATTTTGAATATGACCCGCGTGAATATCCCGTGCTCTTGCGCCCCATTCAAGAGGGCATCGCCACCGTGGTTTATGGCTCACGCTTTTTAGGCGGCCCCCGCAAGGCGATGAACTTCTGGAATATGGTCGCCAATCGGGCATTAACCTTTGTCACCAACATTCTCTATAACGCCATCCTCAGCGATATGGAAACCTGTTACAAAGTCTTCCGTCGTGAAGTCGTCGCTGATATGAAGCTGCGTGCCCGCGGCTTTGAATTTGAGCCAGAATTCACCGCCAAAGTGCTCAAGCGCGGCATTCGTATTTACGAAGTGCCCATTTCTTATAACGGGCGCGAATGGGATGAGGGCAAGAAAATTAAATGGACAGACGCCCCCATCGCCCTCTGGACGCTGATAAAATATCGCTTTGTGGATTGATGATTAGGCGGCCTGCTGGTCGCCTTTTGCGTTATCGTAGTAGAGGGAGGGCGCGATGCTCGATTTGCTAGATTACCGCCGCCGCGTCTTTGAGATGTACCGCCTATTGCGGCGCGCTTTTGATGATGAGGCCGTGCAAGCTGCGGCGTTGCGCTTCCGTCGTGCCAAAGACGAGCTATATCGCACCCATCCCCAAAGCCCCTTTGACGAACAGCAACGCGCCTCTTTTCGCGCCTTGAGCTATTATGATTATGACCCCGCCTACCGCATCACTGCCCAGCTAGAGCCAGCAGAGCGGCAGGTGTTTCATGTGCGCCTCGATGATGATGGCGATTTCTATTACGAGCGCATTGGCTATGTCTCGTTCACGTTGCCATTGGGGTGGGGGCGGTTGGCTGTATATTGGATAAAGGGCTATGGCGGCGGCCTCTTCCTGCCCTTTGTCGATGCTACGTCGAATAACACAACCTATGGCGGCGGGCGTTATTTGCTCGATACGATTAAAGGCGCAGACTTAGGCACAACGCCCGATGGTGAAATGGTGCTGGACTTCAATTTTGCCTATCATCCGTCTTGCGCCTATAACCCCCGTTGGGTTTGCCCACTAGCACCACTAGAAAACCGCCTCAACTTCCCCATAGATAGCGGCGAACGGCTACCATGGCATCATGTATAAAGGGGCATACCGCCTCGATACGCCCCTTTTCCCACCATTACGCTATTCTCCGCCAACCCAGCGCGGCACACCATCGTGGCCGGGGCTGTCGGTGAGTTGGGTGATGTTGCCGCTCTCTAAATCGTAAACATAAATATCATAATCGCCGTCACGGGTAGAAGAAAATGCGATTTTTGTGCTGTCCGGTGACCAAGACGGCTCCCAATCGTCGGCGGGATCAGTGGTGATGCGCTGCAAATCGCTACCATCGGGGCGGATGATGTAGATGTCCATATTGCCATCGCGCACCGATTCAAACGCAATCCATTCGCCATCTGGTGACCAAGACGGCTCCCAATCGTCGCCATCCGGGTAATTGGTCAAATTGCGCTGGTTGCTCCCATCGGCGTCCATCACGTAAACTTCTTGATTGCCGTCGCGGGTTGTCGAAAAGGCGATTTGGCTACCATCTGGTGACCATGTGGCGAAGAAGTCATCATCCCGATGGCGCGTCAAGGCCACTTGATTAGAAC
>WGEI01000442.1 GCA_015492875.1 Anaerolineae bacterium
GAGACCTCCCTGATAAAGTAGACCATTCGTAACTATGTACGCAAAAAGTCGCTAAAAGGGTTCAAATGCAGCTATTTTCAAGAAGTTCACAACAAAAAGAACAGGGCGATAACCCTGCTCTTTCAGGTAGGTTTGATTGTGCTGAGATAGTCAGCTACCGAGCGCGCGGCAAGCGGGGCAATCACCGCCGGGGCGAATAATCGCATAGCCAGCTTGTGGGTCGTCCCCATAGATGGTGAAATCCACATTCCAGATGATGACGAGTAGAACGCGCCCACTACTCGCCGAGAGCGCAATCGCGCGGTCTAGCCATGCGGCTTGTTCCGCCACTGAGGTATTCGCGCCCCACGCGAAGCCCGGCGATAAGGGGCCATAGCCTTCTGGAGAGAGATAGCCTAACTCGGTGAAGCAAATCGGTTTAGCACCGCCGGTGATGCTGGTGTAGGTATTCACCATCCCCCAGAAGTAGCGGGTATAGTATTCACCACGCGGGTCGCCGCTAGTTTGGTCGGGCGAGACAACGCCCTCGTTATAATGCGCGCCGACGCAATCAAGATAGTTCAGGCCGCCAGCAGCCACCATGCCAGCGACGAAGTTATTGTCGTTCATCACTTGACCGGGGAATGCCGCTTCTGCGCCAGTCGGGGCGGGCGCGGCGCTAATAACCAGTGTATTGGGGTTAGATGATTTGATGGCGTTATAGGCCTGAGCTAACATTTGCACATAATCGCCAGGATTAATGCGCCATGTTGGCCATTCGCGGTCTAAGTTCGGCTCGTTCCATACTTCAATGGCATCTGCACCAAGCGCGGCCAATCCACCGACAAAGCGAGCGAAATCTTCGAAATAGCCGGGGCTATAAATGTCATTAGGGTTACCAACAACGCCCAGCAAAATACGGAAGCCTCTGGCATGGGCGTCGTTAATGATGCCAGCGAAGTTTTCAGGGGCGTCGCCACGATTATAATGCACTTGGCGCTTCGCCCATGTCATGCCAGCGGCGCGCATCCAATTGGCCGCAAAATCGCTGAAATCGGCAACATGGCCACCATAGCTAAAGCCAGTAACAGGCGCATTGCTGGCGAGCGGTTGAATGTTCACGGCTTCTGGTGCGGTGGCCTCCGCAGGTGTGTTGCTCGTTGGGGCGCTACCCGCGCCGGGCTGTAGGGTGAAGGGCGTATTCACCGTTACAACGGGCAAAGCGGCGATTTGGTCATAAGTGAGCGCAATAAACTCGGCAGAAATCCAGCCAATGACGCCATCTTGAGTAATCCCCCGCACCCATTCTAGCAAACCATCGCGGCCATCTATGGTGAATGAAGATCCAGCGAAGGCGCTACCCACACGGCGATAGTTGGTGCTGGGGCCACTACGCACATTGACATTCGCAGTCACCTGTGCCAAAACGCCCTGTGCCCCGCCAGCGTTAGCTTGCCCGGCGCCCGGCCCCGTGCCTTGCTGAGGGGCGGACACGGTGATGGGCGCGTTATAAGCGGCGATATATGGCAGGGATACAATGCCGACAGAGCCAGTATTGACATAGTAAGCATAAAGCCAGCCAACTTGCCCGCCAGAGGTGATGACATGCACCCAATTAGCAGTAGAATCGCGGCCATCTATAGCAACTGTCGTGCCAGCTGGAATAATTTCCAACTTGCGCCAATCTGTGCCCGGCCCAACGCGCAGCCAGACATCGGAGGTTGTTGTACCTAATGTGCCACCTTGCGCAAGTCCTATTTGCACACTCAATAACAACAGGCAACTCAATATCAAAAACTGTAAAAAGCGTTTCATGATGTTCACCTCATATAATAAATAGCGCACAAACTAAACCCCGTTATGTGTGCCTCCCCTTGTCGAATTTATAATGGAACTTGATTAGTTTCATTGTAACAAGGGGATAAAACGCATAGCAACAGAGCATTATGAATTCATTGAGCAAACGTCAGGTTGAGAGTATGACGATATGCCTAAGCACATGGCCGCAAAACAGGTAAACTCACTGTAAGACATGACTAAAGCATGTTAAACTTCGGCCTATGACAGAAAAAACACTTCTACTCGAACGCACATCAGAAGGTATTGGCATTATCACTTTCAATCGCCCCCATCTGTTAAACGCCTTAGACATCGCCACTATGCGACAATTTGCGGAAGTGGTGGAAGCGTTGCACTATGATGAGGACTTGCGCGTCATCATTTTGAGCGGCGCGGGAGAGCGTTCTTTTTGCTCTGGCGCAGACCTCGTTGAGCTTGCCGACCGTACCAGCGAAGAAGAAGCCCGTGAGATGATTACCATCATGGGGGATGCGTTACTCCGTTTAGAGCGCCTTCCCGTCCCTGTTATCGCGGCTATCAATGGTTATGCGCTGGGTGGTGGTAGTGAAATCGCTTTGGCGTGTGATATGCGGATATTGGATGAAAAAGCGCGGTTAGGCCTCATACAAATCCGTGTTGGGGTCACGCCGGGTTGGGGTGCTGGGCAGCGATTATTGCGCGTTTTAGGCTATGCGCGCGCTATGGAGTTTTTATTGCGCGGGCACATCATGCACGCCCGTGAAGCGCAGGCATATGGCTTGGCCAATCAAGTTGTTGCTCAGGGGCGGGCGCTATGGTACGCCAAAAACTTCGCCCGTCGCATTGCGCAAGAGCCGCCTAGAGTGGTGCGCGGCATAAAAGCCTTGTTGCAAGCGGGTCTTACTGAGCCGTATGAAAAAGCCTTACAAACCGAGCGCGATATTTTCCCGCCGCTATGGGCAGATGAACCCCATACGAAAGCGGTAGAAGCCTTTTTAGAGCGACAAGCCATCAGAGAGGAAGACTGAGTAATGTCTGCTTATTATGCAACAATTGCTCGTTTTTACGATGCGGAACATGCTGATAAAACCGATGACCTCGCTATGTACAGCCGTCTAGCAGAAACATATAGCGGCCCGATTTTAGATATTGGTTGTGGCACTGGGCGCGTGATGTTACACCTCGCACAGGAGGGCTATGAAACACATGGCATTGATAATGAACCTGCCATGTTAGAGCGTGCTCGGCAGAAGGTCAACGCCCTGCCCCATTTACAGGAATTGGTGCATTTTCACGAAGGGGATGTGCTCAGCTATCCTCTGGAAAAGCAATTCGCTATGGTGTTATTGACCTATAACGCCTTGATGCACTTTCATGAGCAAGAACCCCAACTCGCCCTATTGCAGCGGTTGCGCCAATGGGTCAAAAATGACGGGTTACTCGTTATCGATTTGCCCAATGCGGGTGAAGTTTTCGCCACGCAAGATACAGACGCCATCATCCTTGAACGCACGTTAATTGACCCAGATAACGGCCATTTGGTGATGTTACAGTCAGCTAGCTACCTAGACCGCACAACGCAATTAATGCGCGCCGATTGGATTTATGATGAAGTGCAAGATGATGGCACTGTTAAACGCACCTATATTCCCCATGTTTTACGCTACTTCTTCTATGCCGAAATGCGGCTTCTTTTGCGCCATAGCGGTTTTGCCGTTGAAGCAGTGTATGGAGATACAGAAGAAAGCCCATTTGAGGATGGTTGCGAACGGATGATTATCTACGCAACTCCGATTGAATGATGATGAAACTGCGTCCGATTTTCCAATATAATCTCTTGCTGGGTTTGCTCATGATTGTACTGACTGCTTGTGGGCTAGGAGAAGCACCAACACCTATTCCAACGATGACGTTCTCTGCCCCTACACTCGCCCCAAGCCCAACAGTGAGTTTTCGTTCATCTGGTGAACTGGATTCATCTGGTGGCGCGAATGACCCTACAGCGGCGGCGTTACCGCGCGATGCGGCACTACCGCCGATTGTCTTAGCCACTGCCGCGCCAGGCCTCGCCCAACGGGTTGAAGTTGTCATGCGCGATGGCAGCTTTCTTGAAGGCACGCTCTATCAAGCCTCAGATATACGGGTGCCAGGCGTTCTGCTCGTCAGTTATAGCGATGAAGAAGAATGGGGCGACTTTCCGCGACGACTAAGGTCGGCTGGATTTACTGTACTGGTTATACGCCTACGTGAAACCTCTGGAGTGGATGATATGGCGGATTTACTGGCTACATTGAGCGAAATTGGGAGTGTAGACCCATCACGGCTGGCGGTCATTGGCTCTGCACGCGGCGCAGATACGGCTCTGGTGGGATGTGCAGTTGACCAGCGATGCGACGCGGTAGCCCTACTCAGCCCATTAACTCGCGGTACGCTGCTCAATTTGATGGCAGAATATAATCCGCGCCCCCTATTCACTACGGCCAGCGCTTCAGACCCAGAAGCATACGACACGGCAGAAGCGTTAATCAGCGCTTCGCGCGGGGCATCGCGCTTCATCCCATATGATAACGCCGGACGTGGCGCACAAATGCTCGCTTTTGCCGATGGGTTGACCGATGAGTTAATTAACTGGCTAGTTGAGAATGTTGCGGGTGGATAATGCCTAGAGATGTATACACCCACAGAATACAAAAAGCGCTATGTGGCTGATAGCGCTTTTTTCGGTTACTTATGACATTCCCCAACGCGCCCTAAATTGCGCCAACTCTTCATCGGTATAAAAGTGTTGGGCATATTTAGAGGTATACATCATGTCGAGAAAATCATCATCGAAGCGGATGTTTTGCTTGAGCGCCTTGTATGCTTGTGCATAGGTTTTTTGCGAACTAACATTCGACATAATGACTTTGAAATCAGGACGCTCGATGAAATCTTGGATAATCCGCTCTTGAGTATCGAGGCTAATTTCGCTCTTATAAAGCAAAATATCGTAGTTCCCTTGTTGAAAACGGGTATACCCAACGTCTTTAGGGAACTCGTGTGCATATATATCAATATCCAATGTCGGCTTAAATTCAATATCAAACCAGATAAGGGGAAACTGGTGGAAATCCGGCGGTAATGACTTGAAATGCGCCACCATCTCATCAGCTGTAAGGGTATCCAAAGACATGTTTGGGTACTTCCAATGCTCGAAGTTTTCGAAGTAATCCGAGATATTACGTGCTATAGGGTCGCGCACCATAGCGATGATTTTCATCGGCACGCCACGCCGAAACAGCGTTCTACGGATGATTAAAGCGCGGTGCATGTCTTTATATTCGTGGGGTTGACCATTTGCCCAAGCATCCATCGCTTGTTGTAAGCGCTGGGGGTGCAAGGTATGTACATGATAAGTTACTGGGTATTCAATCGCAACCAACGAGTGAAAAATCGAGGATGAGCCTACTTTACCCATTTGGTAAACAAGAACTGGGGTCACTGGCAGGGGACGGCTCAATTTCATATACAAACGCGCGCGCCAACCTATAGTATCTTTGAAATAGGCGAGGCGGCGACGAGTGCGCTGATACCAATTTAACACGCTACTCTCTCCTCAGTTTAATCGTGGTAACGCCCACGTTTCTTACGATACCAGTTATGCAGTTGCAAAATCATAGCGCCGATAACCGGCCAATAGGTAATACGCTCCGCCCATAACATGACATGAGGATTATTAGAGATTTTCTGATGTCCTAAGTCCCGTAGAAAACGCATTCTTATTGCATGATTTGAATCTACATTTCTTATATAAATATTCCTTGCCTCTTCTTCGGAATCAGCAATACTATATTGACGACATACTCGTTGCATTTCATGTTGTCGTTGCGTAATCAAACGTGCGTTTTTAGCATCTTCATGGCGTCTAAAAACAGCCAAATAAGATGGTATTAATTCAAAAGAATACCCATAATTGAGCATTCTCTGCCAATATTCAAAATCTAGAGCAAACATTAAATCAGCATCTAAAGGCCCTATATTTTCCCAAACTTCTTGCCGCCAATAAGTCGCTTCTTGATTGACTAAATACCAATGTCTCACAAAGGCATCAGTAGGCCTTCCTAAATAAACATTAAATCTAAAACGTGAATCTTGATCATAAACCTTCTTAAGGCCTGTAGCTACTTTAGCTTGTTTTTTTTCGCAAAAAAAAGTCGCTATCTTATATAAAGCATCTGAAAGGAGCAAATCATCGGAATTCAGCCAGCCCATGATGTCGCCGGTGGAGCGGGAAAAGCCTTTATTGATCGCATCCGCTTGGCCATTATCTGGCTCACTCACCCAATAGGTTAAATAATCGCTATAGTGCTGGATAATTTCTACTGAGCCATCGGTACTACCACCATCAATGACGATATACTCTAAATTAGGGTAGTTTTGCAATAGTACCGAACGTATTGTTTCTTCTAGGAATTCGGCTTGATTGAAAGATGGGGTAACTACCGTGATTTTCGGCCAATGTTGGCCTGTACGCGGGCGGGTTTCTTCCGTCCATGGAAAACCTGTGCGGCCTTGTTTTAGCGGCGGGGGTAATTGTTCTAGTAAAGCCATAAGCCCTCATCAAAAAGAAGAACCGCAATCCAATAAGGATATACGGATAGGATGCAATGTATGAAATTATAACGGAAGGTATTGGGGGGAACTACGGTTAATCTGAATGGTCAGGTGTGTGCTCTTCCTCATAAAGGGCGATTTCCCGTAACGCTTCTTCAAGGCTATCGGTAAAGCGCAACATATCGAGAATATTCTGCAGACCATATACACGGCGAATGAGATTGAGCAAAGAAGAGAGCAATCGCGGCGCACCAATAAATACGGTCAAAAGCTCGTTAGGCGCTTTCAATGTCACTAGCTCTCGGATGTGATGTACCCCAAAGCCGTTTGGTAAGGTGCGCTGATTATTGAAATCTAAAATGATATGAACACTGTGAGCGACGGTTTTGGCCATTTCAACTTGTTTGGAAATTGCTTCATGTGCCTCTTCCCAAGACCAATCACCGAGGACTTTTATGTAAATAATGGTCTGGGTATCATCAAGCCAATCAATACTATAGCTAGCCATTAGAACTCCTCCACTCCATTAACTACATATTACAACATAACCTTACGTTATGTTATGAAATTTTTATGAATTTCTTGAGGTTAGAAGTGAGGGGAAAGAAAACAAAACACCATAGTAGCTATAACAGCCCTATAGTGCATTAAAGCGACATTTAGCATTTAGTATTCGATATAGCGCTTCCAGGCATCTGGCCCATTACCAATCGCCACGACCAGATAGCTAGTGCGGGGACGTTTAGGCTCCCAACGCAGGCGCATACCGGCTTCATGATGCAAACGGTTACCCTTGCGATGATTACATGAAGCACAGGCACAGGCTGTATTTGTCCATGTATCTTTACCGCCACGCGAACGCGGGATAATGTGGTCGATAGTAAAATCTGCTTTGGAAAGCACACGTCCTTTTTGTATGGTACCGGGCTGTGCGCCACAATAGATGCAAGTGAAATTATCACGAATAAGCACGCCTTTGCGGCTCCAATGGGTTCTACGACGGGGAACATTCACATAATAGCGCAAGGCTATCACAGAGGGGACAGGGAAACGCTCTCTTACGGTACGGAGAAATTTACCGGTCTCCTCCACTACCATCGCTTTCCCCGCCAGTAGGAGGCTAATGGCACGGGGAACTGAAATAACTGCTATCGGCTCCCAGGTATTTCCATTCAGCAAGAGGACGCGGCTTTGTAAAGCGCTCTCGCCGTTTGACACAGGCCAAATCCTTTCTTCTCAATGGCCGTTTGTGTGTTTCTTCACACAGATGATTATACACCAAAATCATTCGCTTTAAGTAGAAAGGTAGCGAGCGCGCTGGGCCAACACTCTTAGACCATGCGCGTGATGCGCACCCGCTACCTTCATAACTATAACGGAGGTTGTGCGCTCTCGCATCTTAACTCCGATAATTTCCACTCAACAGCTCTTTACCACTTCGCTTACAATACGCTTTTCAATTCGTCTGGTGTGTGCCCGTTTACGCTTGATAACAATACATCTCGCTCGGTACTGCAAGGTAGCATTCTGTGACGGTTATTCATCTTAGTTAGCGACCGTCTGTATCTATCTCCGTTAGGTTGGAGGCATTTACAGAGCGGCCATATTTAGGTTTTTGTTTGTTCCGCGAACCTCTATCAGATTTCACGGCACACCTCCTCTCCTACGGCCAAGTCCTATAACCTATTCCGCCTTTTTCAGGGCGGTAGGGTGTTTTACTAATTTCAGAGATTGTTCGAGCGTCGGGGCATAAACGCCTTCGCCATCCTGTTGCTCAATTTCCTCTAAGGTTTGCTGAGCCGTATACACAATATCCTGCAATAGCCCAACAAGTTGATTTCGATCTATCTCGCAAGCTTCATCTAAACGATTTTCGCTAGCGGCGGAATGTAAGGCATCTAACACATCGAATAAAGCTTCTAGGCGCGTGTCTAAACCAAGCTTCTGAATCGAGAGTTTATGATACTGGGCCATGAGAAACACCTTTCTAGGGTGTATTGAAAACATCAAAACAAAAAGGACGTGAGACTTTTCCTACGCGGTTAGCCTCACGTCCCTTGAGTTCATTCTTCAGGGAACATCACAGGAGTTTTCGCCCTTTTAGGGACATCGCTTCCTCCCATGAGGCCAACTGCGCACACTATCGCTACCATCATCAACGAATCCAGCAACTTTGGCCGCATTCAGCGCATATGCACCATACGGTAGTAGAACAGGCGCATTGCCCCAAAGGGTGGCATTCGGCAGGCGCACTTCACCCATAGCGGATGTTATGTGCGGCACCGTAGGCAAGCGCAAAGCGGCGGTGGCTTTGTTGCCGGGCATGTCGCACGCAAAACCGAACACGCCTTCGGTGATGGTGTATTCAGTTGTTTGGTTCGCGAGCGATAACGTCAACATGGTACTTACGCACCCTTCTCCACTGAAGTTTGGTTGAGCATAGCCAGAATACTTTCGCCGGTAATGAACACACGGCGCATACCGCTGGGTTTGCTCACTTTAAGATGCCCCTTTTTAATGAGGCGTTTTAGCGTGCTCAGGCTGATACCGAGCGCCTCTGCAGCTTCTTGTCGAGAATACACTGCACCAGGCTCGATACGTAGCTTGGTTTCAGTCATCGAAATCCATCCTTAGAATATCACAGCCCGCCAATGTAAAAACAGCGGGGTGGTTTCCACCACCCGATATAACTCCTACATGCTTCAAGTGGTTCGAATCCAATATAAGGTTAACACGGTTTGCTAAGGCCGTCAAGAGCTTAAACTTAATTTCAAAAAATTACAAAGTATTTTTACGGGTCAAAAAGGTTCGTTTGTTCATAATACCACACCTAACAGGGCTTGACAGAAAGCGAAAAAAACGGCTATGATGGCGCACAAAGCGTTGACGGAGACAGTCCACGAACAGCGCGCCGACAGGGAATAACGGTCATAGACTGAAAGCCGTTACCGGAAAAGCGGTCGTGGAATTCCCTCCTGAGCTGAGCGGTGAACGGCGCAATGGCGCTCAGTAGTCGCCTCCGCCTACCCTGGCGTTATAGGGATGCCCTTAAGGGGCGCCGAGTGCGGCGCTATGGCAACATGCGTCGAAACGGGGTGGTACCGCGGGAGTGTATATTGGCGCTCTCGTCCCTGAGTGGACGAGGGCGTTTTTGATTTTATAAGGGAGGACGTATGCTTGAAGCATTAGAAGCGATGCAGGAAGAGGCGCTCGCTAAACTCACCAACATACGCGATGAAGAGGCACTAAAGGCTTGGAAAAGTGAATATCTTGGCCATCGTGGTGCAGTACGCCAAATGCTCAGTCAGATTGGCTCGCTGCAGCCAGAAGAGCGCCCAGTATTCGGCAAACGGGCAAATGAAGTGCGCGACACCTTGCAAGTTGCTTTTGAAGAGCGCGAAAGCGTTATACGGGAGATGTTGTTAGCGCAAGACTTAGAGGCCGGCCAAATTGATATTACGTTGCCCGGGCGCAAGCAATCTACCGGCGGCTTGCATCCATCAACCCGCACCTTGCGCGAATATTATCGCATTTGGGCGGATATGGGCTTTCAGGTATTCCGCAGCCGCGAAGTTGAAACCGACGAATACAATTTCGGCCTGTTAAACTTCCCGGAGGGGCATCCGGCGCGGGATATGCAGGACTCATTCTATACTGACCAGCCCAATGTCATTTTGCGCACTCACACATC
>WGEI01000443.1 GCA_015492875.1 Anaerolineae bacterium
GAACAAGAGCGTCAGGATTTAGTTGCCTTCCTCTTTGCCTTGACAGATGAGCCAGCCGAGCTTATCGCTATTCCAGAGAGCGTGCCATCCGGCTTGCCGGTCGTGGAGCATTTGGATAATCCAGTGCGCGATTTAGTGGAGGCTTCTACCGCGCCGCCTTATTCCCCAGAAGAGCATGAGCCACAAACGTTTGTTGTCCATGAAGGGGAATCAATTCAAGCGGTGGTGGATAAGGCCTTGCCCGGCGATACCGTGCTAGTAGAGCCGGGGGTTTACTATGAAACTGTATATGTCGATACGAGCGGCATCACGCTCAAAGGCATGGTTGATGGCGATGAGAGACCGTGGCTCGATGGTGAAAACTGGCGCAGTGATGGTGTGAATGCCACAGGTGATGATTTTGTGATAGAAGGCTTTGGCTTCAGAGGATATGTGGGCAATGATGTGCTAGCCACTGGTGCGGAACGGGTTGTCTTCCGCGATTTGATTATTGAAGGCATCCGCGATGTTGAAGGCTTGAGCACCATTTATGGCATTTACCCGATTGAATGCACTGATGTGCTGGTGGAAAACACGGTGGTGACGGGCATTGCCGACGCCGGAATTTATGTTGGGCAAAGTCGTGGGCCGATTATCGTGCGTAATAACGAAGCCTACGGGAATGTGACAGGCATCGAAATTGAAAATAGCACCAATGCAGAAGTTTATGGCAATGATGTGCACGATAACACTGGTGGCATTCTGGTGTTCTTGTTGCCCAATAACCCGTCAAAAGTGGGGTATAACACACGAGTATATGACAACGACATCTATGACAACAATCTACCCAACTTTGGTGACCCAGATTCTACGGTGGGCATTGTACCGCCCGGAACAGGCATTTTGATTATGACGGCGGATAATACCGAAGTTTTCAACAACCGCATCCGCAACAACAAAACGGTTGGCTTAGGGTTGAGCAGCCTCTATGTGGTTTATGGCCGAGATACCGAGTTTGACCTTGGCCCATTGCCAGAAAACAATTGGATTCACGATAACATTTGGGAGAATAATGGCTATGAGCCAGAGGGATTAGTGGCGGATTTGGGCTTGCCCGGTGCCGATATTATCTGGACGGGTGATGGCTGGAATAATGCTTTCGACGAGCCGAATGCCAGCAAGTTCCCGCCCCTATTGCCGGAGCGCGATTGGGCAGACCCATTCAAACGGGCGCTATGGCGATTCTATGATATTTTGATTGGCCTGTTACTGTAAGAGATGGGCGGGGTACATGGCCTCGCCCAACTTTTTCCGCTTATCTATTTTGGCTGAGCTTGCGCTTCAGATGGCTTCTTCAAGCGGTCGGTTGGTGCTTTAGGGCGCTTGAAAATATAACCTTCCCCATCATAAGCAACGAGTTCAAACCCAGCCCGCCCCATATCGTTGAGCACAACATGAAATGGCTGGTCTTTCCATTGGTTTTGCTTGTCGCCATTGGCACGATACTGAATGCCATAGGACTTGATGGGGCTAACAACGACATACTCCCACTGTTGCATAAGAACGAATCCCCATAACTAAATATGATCGAGATATAGCGTATTGTATGGGTATTGTACTGGCAAAGCACAAAACGCATACGTTAAGAGATGGTTTGCATCTGTTTACAACACAAGCGGCTATGGCATACGGTCGGCAGACCAGTATTCGTACTCCATATATTGTGCAGTGCGTTCAGACTGCTGCGCGCCATGCAAACGGCGCACAACATGTAAGGCCATATCAATACCCGCAGAAACGCCGGCGGAAGTGATGATGCGCTCATTCGCTACCCAACGCTTACCGCGGCAAAGTTGTGTACTAGGCGATAATTCTACCAACATGTCAAAAATGGTGTGATAAGTGGTAGCGCTCAATCCCGCCAATAACCCAGCTTTGCCCAATAGCAGCGCACCAGTACAAACGGAAAGCAACAGCTCTACTTGCTCATATTGCTGCTGTATCCAAGCGATAACTTCTTGATCATTCAATAAGGGGCGTGTGCCATTACCACCAGGGATGAGCGTAATCGCGGCGGCGGGCATACTAGCAAAACTATAATCGGGCACGACTTTAAGCCCGTTACGCGCGGTAACTTGGTGACCGTCTTTACTCACGGTCACCACATTAAATAAATGCCGTCCATTTTCATCTCTTGATACGGCAAAAACTTCGTAAGGGCCAGTAAAATCGAGTATTTCTACATCATCAAAGATGAAGATAGCGACAGTACGGGGAGACATCAGTTTTATCCTCTCACTAGCATCAAAGCGGTGAACTGTTTTTAGCCTAAAGCAGCGGGCAATGGGTTGTATAGGGCTACTGAGACCACTTACCCTTACAGGCGGGGCAGTTTGGCGCTAAAATGCATCCGTTTTGTACATTGAGTGTAACGGGGTATAACAAGCGTGAGCCAAACGCGCAATGATATTCGGAATGTAGCCATTATCGCCCATGTTGACCACGGTAAAACAACGTTGGTTGACGGCATGCTGAAGCAGGCACGGGTGTTTCGAGAGGGTGCGCAAACTGTAGCGCGCATTCTAGATAGCAATGAATTGGAACGGGAACGCGGCATCACGATTTTGAGTAAGAACACAGCTATCACATGGGGTGATGTCAAGATTAACATCGTTGATACACCCGGCCATGCTGACTTTGGCGGCGAGGTTGAGCGTGTGCTCAATATGGTTGATGGCGCGCTTTTACTCATTGATGCCGTTGAAGGGCCAATGCCCCAAACGCGGTTTGTACTGCGTAAGGCGTTGGAACTAGGCTTGCGGGTGATTGTGGTCATCAACAAAATAGACCGCCCCCACGCCCGCTTAGAAGAGGCGCTCAATGAAACATTTGACTTGTTCATTGAGTTGGGTGCAAATGACGAGCAGGCAGACTTTCCGATTGTTTACGCCATCGGTTTGGAAGCACGTGCGGGTTTATCCCCTGATGAACTGGCAGATGACCTATCGCCCCTATTTGAGACCATCCTGCAAGAAATTCCAGCGCCGACGATTGACGCAGATAGCCCGGCAAAGCTATTGGTCACAACGCTGGAATATGACAACTACAAAGGGCAAATTGGCGTAGGTCGTTTGCGCTCTGGCGTATTGAAGCGCGGTATGGATGTGGTGCGGATTGCACAGGATGGTACACGCACGAATGGGCGACTAGAATATCTTTTTACTTACCGCAATCACCAGCGGGAAGAAATTGATGAAGCCCTAGCAGGCGATATTATCGCTTTTGGCGGGCTGTCCGAAATTGCGATTAGTGACACCATAGCGCATCCTGATGTCACCGAACCGCTGCCGGCAATCACAGTAGAAGCGCCAACCGTGCGGATGACCTTCGGCGTGAATACATCGCCCTTCGCAGGACGTGAAGGGAAGCCCGGTTGGGGTACATCGCGCAAGTTGCGGGAACGCTTGATGAATGAGATGCGCAGCAATGTCGCGCTGCGGGTAGAAAATGGCGATTCTCCAGAGCGGCTGGTGGTCAGTGGGCGTGGAGAGTTGCATCTGGGCATCCTCATCGAAACAATGCGCCGTGAGGGCTATGAGTTTGAAGTGAGCAAGCCCGAAGTGATTTATCAAGTAGACCCCGATACTGGCGTCACCTTAGAGCCTTATGAAGAGGTGCATATTGAAGTTGCGGACGACATGAGTGGCCCTGTTTTGGAGATGATGGGATCGCGGCGGGGCGTGATGTTGAACATGCATAGCGAGAACGGCACAACCTATCTCACCTATCGCGTGCCGACACGGTTCTTGATTGGTTTTCAATCACAATTCATGCGCGTTACCAGCGGTATGGGGCAAATGCACACGCTCTTCGATGGTTATGACAATCTCGCCTCTGGCGAGCCGCCCTCGCGCCAATCGGGCAGCCTTGTTGCTATGGAAAACGGCACGGCAATGACTTATGCACTACAACACCTCCAACAACGCGGCGTATTTTTCATTGAGCCGGGGACAGAGGTATATGCGGGGATGGTCGTTGGTGAGCATATCCGCAATGAAGACCTTGACATCAACGTCACCAAAACTAAACAGCTTTCGGCCATTCATACTAAACAATACGGCGAGGAAATTCGCCTGAAGACAGTACAGCAGATGAGCCTCGATGACTATATTCAGTTCATGGCTGAAGATGAACTGCTGGAGGTGACGCCGAAGAGCTTACGTTTGCGGAAGCGTATTTTGAGTGCCGAACTGCGCATTCGTGAGCGCAAACGGCGCGAGAAGATGCTGGAACAGGCATAAACTAATAGAGGCGCAACCTGTATGAGGAAGCGCCCCTTTTCATTTACTCACCTGCAATTAAGGCCAGCGTCTGCGCCATGTCTAAATCTGGTGCGAAAGCAATGACGGTTGCGTCTTCTTCCGCAATGATGCAACTGACCTCGTTTTCTCCAACCCAGCAAGGGCTATTTAAGGGGGTTGGGAAACGCGCTTGTGCCCATGCTGTATATGCTGTGGCAAACTCTTGAGCATCGTCAAAACTATCCCAGACAATGCGCCATACCCAAGCAATGTCGCCCGTTTCATCGTGTTGGTAAATGCGTAGCAAATCACCGCCCCAGCCTTCTGCTGCTTCGGCAGCTTGTGAAGATGTGAGTTGGCTAGCGAGGAACATGCGCAAATAAAACTCACCGACAGTACGCTCTAAAGCATTTTGCCAGTGTTCATCCAATATATTCCCCTTAACATTATAATCCGGTAGCTTTACGGTGAGAGGCATATCGCCACTGAAGTAGCGCTCTGGATGGAGAATTTGCTCGGTGCTTTGGGGTAAATTCTCTGTAAAAGCGGCATTCACCATCTCCCAGCCACCACGACTATAGAGCATAGTGACAAAAAATAGCCCGCTTTCATAGGGGAAGAGGAGTTCTTGCCGCAATATATCTGGCGTTCCCGCTGGCATATCTAGATTGCCCAGTTGCATCTGTTGGAGCACGAGTTGGGCGAAGACCATAACGGGGTTTTCTTCCATACGGGCGGTCATATATTGTGACATGGCAAATGTTGCATCGCCTTCAACTAAGGAAGAAAAGGCTAGCAGTGCATCGGGGTTGGTCATCCGCACCGCTTCTAAATCTTCAAAATAGCCTGCTAGGTCGAAGTTTTGGTCTTGCAGGGCGTGCACGAA
>WGEI01000444.1 GCA_015492875.1 Anaerolineae bacterium
CTGCGCAGGTTGTGGGGCATTGGCGTTTAGAAGGTGTGACGCTGTATTGCACTTTAGAGCCGTGTAGCATGTGTGCAGGCGCAATGGTCTTAGCGCGCTTACCCCGATTGGTTTACGCCACCACCGACCCTAAAGCAGGCGCCAGTGGTAGCGTGTTATGTATCACAGCACATCCGCAACTGAACCACGCAGTACAGGTAGAAGGCGGGCTATTGGCAAAAGAAGCCGCCGAACTCATCCGCGCCTTCTTCCGTAAGCTGCGGGCAGAAGGGCAAAAATGAGCGCTAACGCTTATTGCCCGTTAAAGCGCGCCGTATACCAATAAGCACCATCGCACCCGCTGTGGCGATGATGAGGTTGACCACCACCAACGTCAACCCGCCATCGGGCTTATAAAGCCCCAAAATACTCGCTAGAAAGCCACCTATCAGCGCCCCAAAAATCCCCAAAAGTATATCGGAAAATAGGTTACGGTCTTTTGCCCCCATGAAGCGGCGTGCTAAATCGCCAGCAATCGCCCCCACAATAATCCAGCTGATGCAAATGAAGGGCGCTTTGAAAATGCTCGAAATGAGATTGCCGATGAATTCCATTAAAACCTCTGCGATATTATATCGTGATAGTTATATCATTTATAACATAGATGGCTCAATGCGGCTTGCAGACGTAGCAACCGACTGATTGATAGGCAATCAAATGATTAGGGATTGCGAGAGCGTGAAGTTTTTGTATAATGCGGCCAGTGTTTTGGAGAGGTGCCAGAGTGGTTGATTGGGCCTGTCTCGAAAACAGGTGTACGGAGTTTCCGTACCGTGGGTTCGAATCCCACCCTCTCCGCAGATAGAAAAAGGCCTGTGTCCAATGACAGGCCTTTTTGTTTAACGAGTTTGCGGGGTGGGAACGCCTAATTATGTGCGTGCTCATATCATCCCATATAAGCACTCAAGGGGTCATAATGGTCACTGAGATGGCGAGGAAAAGCGCCCCACAATATCTAATAATTCCGCGCCATAGTTGCGGCAACGCCACGGCCCCAAGCCGTCAATCTGGGCGAGTTCATCCATATTGCGCGGCAATTCTGTCGCTAAGGCCCACAGCGCTTGCTTAGAGATAATCACGTCGGCATCGACATTGCGCTCGCGGGCTTTTTGCTTGCGCCAGTCATACAATACGGAGAAACGCCCTGCTAAAACAGGGTCTGGCGAGTCATGGCGCGGGCGGCGCGGCAATGGCTGGTCGCGCCCTTCTGCAATGGCTTGCAACAAAGCATCACCATAACGCCGCACTTGCATGGCAGATACCCCATGAACCTTGTGAAGTTGACTGGGCGTGGTTGGCATATCGCGGGCAATCTCTACCAACGCAGCATTGGTCAAAATTTTGAATGGCGGGCGATTTCGCTCACGGGCGATTTTATCGCGCAGGATAAAAATGCTGCGCAACACGGCCAGTTGCTGGCGGTTGAGGTTATTGGGAATGCCCAAACGCCAAAAATCATCGGGGTCAAATTCACGGGGGCCAATATCACCAATGGCGATAACATCTTCGAAGAATTCGTAAGCCTCTTCCAGCCGCCCCTTTTGCAATAGCTCTTGATAGAGATGGTCACGCAGGGGGATGAGATAGTGGGTATCGAGTTGGGCATAGCGCAGCTTGGAAGCCGAAAGCGGGCGTTGTGCCCAGTTATCGCGCTGGTGCTTCTTACTCAACTGTACGCCAAAAATCTGCTTCAACATATTGCCCAGCCCAACAGCGTTATAGCCACAAACGCGCGCGGCGGCCATCGTGTCGAATATATGGACGGCATGAAAGCCATAATCGCGCTTAAGGCAAACTAAGTCATAGCCTGCAGCGTGGAAGATTTTCTCTACTTTGGGGTTAGCTAAAACATCGCCAAAAGGGCGAATATCATCAATCGCAAAGGGGTCAATGATGTAATCATCTGTGCGGGTAGAAATTTGAATGAGGCAGACTTGTTCACGATAAGCATGTAAGCTATTGGCTTCGGTATCAATGCCAATAACAGGCTGCCGCCCCAGTTGGGACATTAAATCGCGAAAGTCGTTGTCATTATCGATATAAAATGCCGGTTTTAAGGATGGAACAAACATCAATGATAACCATAACACTAAAGCCAGCCGCGCTTACGAAAGTAAAGCAACATCGATACGGCTATGATGAGCATTAAAAAGCTGATAATGAAAAATGCCATGGGATGGTCATCTAATGGCAAATCTATATTCATGCCATAGATGCTAGAAATCAAGGTCAAGGGTAGCATAATGAAACTAATCACGGTCAAGATACGCATCACATCATTAATACGATGATTCAATAAGGTATCTGCCGTTTCTGCTAAGCCTGCAATCACCTCATGGTTTTCATCTAAAATATCACGCGCTTTTCGTAAATGGTCAGCAATATCGCCAAAATACTCTTCAAGGTCTTCATGAATAATGGCATGCTCGCCGGTTTCAATTTCTTCAATCACGGGTAGCTGTTGGCGAACGATGCGGCGCAGGGCTAAGACATCGCGGCGAACAATGGAAATTTCTTGAATAATGCGTTGAGAGCGCTCTGTAAAAATTTGTTCTTCAATGGCTTGAATGTTGGCATCTACCCGCCGAAGAATTGGAAAGATGTAGTCAACTAAGGTATCAATAATCACATAAAAGGTGTGGTTAGCGCCTTTACCTAAAAGGCGTTGGCGCACCTGCTCATCTTCTTCAGCAACTTCAAACAGTTTATTTAAGGGCTTGAGTTGGCCATCGTGCAATGTGACTACATAGCCGCGCCCCACAAAAAAATCCACCTCTGCAGCACGGGTAATGCGTGCAACAGGGTCCCACTTTGGGAAGTGCATAACGACGAATAGATAATCGTCGTCCGTGTCGATTTTGGGGCGCTCGATGCGGCTTTGCACATCTTCGAGATGCAAGGGGTGAATATAGGGATACTGCTCCCGCAATGCAGCAATATCAGCTACATTAGGGTTGATAATGTTAGTCCACGTCACGCGGCCATGTGTGAGTTGATATAGCGTCATGAAGTTATTATCTACCCGAACGCTATCTGAAACAAGGTAGGATCTAAGAAAAATCAAGGTAGAAGTTTGAGCAATATCGACGTAATATAAAGCAAGAAAAGGGGTTGTATTGTGTTTGTATTGGCTTGGATTTCAGCCTGTGTCACCATATCCTGAAGCCTCACTTGCTTAGGTGTGTTTTGTTAGAAATTCAACAAAATCTGTTTTTGACAGGGTATAGTGCTTGTGATATATTTAACACACTGTTCTGAAGGACTCTACAAGTAGGGCAAAAAGCACACAAATCCTGACACTTCAGGCCAATACATTCATTCTTCCTAAGAACTAATCGGAGGAACTGCTAATGGCTACAGCGAACGCTGCTCAAGCCAAAACGGCGGCTGCAAAAGCAGCGCCGGAAGTGCAAGTTAGCGCCCCCAGCAGGCGCGAATTTCTATATTACATCTGGGGCGCATCTATGGTGATGTTGCTTGGGCAGGTCACTGCCGGCATCATCTGGTTTGCGTTCCCGCGCTTTAAAGAAGGCGAATTCGGCGGGGTATTCCAATTTAACCCTGAAGATTTGCCAGAGCAAAATGTAGGGCCGTTTACGGTGGCATCAGGCCGTTTCCATATTAGCAATGTGGATAAAGGCCTGCTGGCATTATACATGGTTTGTACGCACCTTGGCTGCATACCAAAGTGGATTGATACGAACCATCGTTTTGAATGCCCATGCCACGGTTCAAAGTTTGAGCTAGACGGCAAATACATTGAAGGGCCTGCGCCGCGCTCGTTAGACCGTTTCGTGATGACTGTCACGTATTCGGATGGTACGCAGGTTACGACAAACGACGCTGGTGACCCAATCGCTCTAGACCCGGATAAGAGTATCGTCGATATTCAAATCGACACCGGTACTCGTATTTTAGGGCCTAGCGCTTAAATAAGGGTTGCAATTTACAGTTGACCGAGGAGAAAAATGTCCGTACTCCCGTTCCCTACCATCCTTGATGATATAAAGGAAAAGGGCCTGCGTCGCGCGTTGTACGATGCGGTTGATACAACCGTAGAGCGTGTCACAGCAGGCATGAACATTCAGGACATCCGCGAGGCGTTGCGGGGCGAAAAAGCCAGCCGGCGTCCAAACCCGCGTCTGACGCCCCATGCGGATAGTTTCTGGCTACATATGCGTCCAAGCTACTTCAATAAGGAAGTTACAGGGATTTACCCAACTTTCCGTTTGGGGTGGCTTTCGACCTATTTCGTATTCTTCGAGACCATTACCGGCATTTTGCTGATGCTGTGGTACACACCATCACCGGAAATTGCCTATGGCAACATGCTCAACATTCTGGGCAACGTACCATTGGGGCAATTTGTCCGCGACTTACACCGTTTAGGTGCGGAGGCGATGGTGCTGATTGTCGCATTGCATATGATGCGAACATGGTTCACGGCCAGTTATAAGAAACCGCGCCAGTTCACCTGGTTCACCGGTGTGGTACTGCTCTTTGCCACTGGTTTGCTCAGTTTCTCTGGCTACCTGCTGCCGTGGGACCAGTTGGCGCTGTGGGCGGTGACCATTGGCGCAAGTATGGCGGAAGCGACACCAGCCATAGGTAAAGAGGTGAACTTGCTGTTACGCGGTGCACCGGAATTGGGCGCTAACGGTCTTTTGCGCTTCTATCTATTGCATGTTTTGGCGCTACCGGTTCTGCTCTTCGTTTTCCTGGGCGTACACTATTATAAGGTCATTATTCATGGCCACAGCCTACCGCCCCAATCCGAGAAGATTGGCGAAGATACAGCGAAGCGTGTGCCGTTGGATAAGCGCGTTTACTTCATTCCCGATTTGCTCACCAACGAGCTAATGTGGCTTGGTGTAACGACCTTCATCATGGTGGTGCTGGTCATCTGGTTCTACCATGCGCCGCTAGAAAATCATGCTGACCCGCAGGTAACGCCACTGGGCACAACCGCGCCATGGTACTTCTTGTGGATTCAGGGCGCGCTGAAACTTGGCGATAAGTTCCTCATGGGCATCGCCTTCCCCACCGCTTTGCTCGGCATTTTAGCTGTGATGCCTTATCTAGACACCGCGCCCAGCCGCCGTTATAAAGATCGCCGCATCATGATTACACTTGGCCTGTTGCTCATTTCCGTCACGACTATTTTGAGCTACATGGGTCTGCCTGAATTCGCGGTGAGCACATCGGCGGAAATTGAAATCCTACACGAATTAGATAAAGAACCCGCCCACAATAAAATGGGTATTATCCGCCCAGTGCCGTATGAGCAGTTAGTTGTCGGCTGGTATACCACTGCGCAGTTCGACGTGCCAGAAGGCGAAGATGTCGATGCGTATTTGGCCGAATTCAACGCGACAATCGCAGAAAATAGCCAATACGAACAACTTGTAGATGATTTGCGGCAAACTGCATTCACCGTCACTAATACCGAGCCGATGTTTGAGGCCATTCCTGAAGATGCACCAGAACTGGAAGCAGTGCTTGAAGAGTTCTATCACATGCTGAAGGAAGAAGAGCTAGAATTGCCAAACGCCTGGGGCGCTATCATCATCACCGAAAATCAAGACGGTTTGAAGCGCATTGACCTAGCTATCAGCTGGGACGGTGTGGAAATTGAACAGGGTGATGTTGTGCTCGATGAAAACGGTGAACCCGTACCTTTGATGGAAACCGTTCTCGTACCAGTTGTTGATGAAAACGGCGAACCCGTTATGGTCGAAATGCTGGACGAAAACGGCGATGTCGTCACCAACGAAAATGGCGAGCCTATTATGGTGCAGGCGACAGAAGAAGTGCAACAACGTGTACGTCGTATTCGCGTTCAGCATATCTTCCTGCATCGTAATGCCGCATACTTCCAATAGGGGTTGATGCTCATGCTGGAACGAATGATTTTCGAACGCATAGAAACCCGAATTCTAGTGGGTATCACGGCCTTCTTCGGCATTCTGCTGATGGTTGGTTGGGTAGCCATTAATGAAGGCGGGCGTATGGCGGCATTTGAAGAGCGTAGTTTAGCGCGTTCTATCGAACGTGGTGCTGCTCTGTTCGCCAGCGGTTGTGCTACCTGCCACGGCAATGACGGGCGCGGCATTACCGGGCGCGCGCCGGCCTTGAATAACCCACAACTATTCGGGTATGACTTTGGTACTGGCGAAATCACCGCACAGATTGCCAAATTGGAAGAGCAACGCGACCTACGCACGCAATTGCCAGAGTTAGAGGCCGAGTTAGCAGCAGAAACTAACCCGAACGTCCGCCAGCAACTGGAAGAAGAAATCGCTGCCGTGCAAAAGGCGATTGATCCTAACTTTGATGGCATAGACTTCGACGCTGAAATCGTAGCCTTGCAAGCACAATACGATGAACTTGCTGGCCAAATGCAGCAAGCGATTGCTAATGGTTATGATCCAGCCCATCCAGAACGTCTCGTCAATGTTGGCTGGGCGGGTGACCTGTACGGCTTCCTCTTCACCACCTTGAAGGGTGGCCGGCCAGTGAGCAGTAGCTACTGGCCGCAAGCAATGCCAGCTTGGTCTCAAGAAGCCGGTGGCCCCATGCGTGATGACCAGCTAGAAGACCTAGTGAATTACATCATGAACTGGGATAGAGGCGAAGCATGGACGCTGGCCGACCTGAATGCGGTACAGCAGTTCGCGGTTGAGCCTGCGCGCAGTAGTGGTGGTGGTAGTGAACAACAAGCTGATGCTAGCCCAGTTGGCACTAATGTCCGCCAGATTATGGGCGACCTAGAAGGCGTTGAGGGCGATGCCGCACGCGGTGAGGCGCTCTTCAATAGCCAGGAAACGCCGCTTGGCGGTGTGGCGCTTGGGTGCTCTGGTTGCCATAATGGCGTCGTCGCCCCAGCTGCTGAAGGGCTATGGGCACGTGTGGAAACCGAACGCCTAGCGGATGCTGCCCTTGCTGGGTATACGGCTGAACAATATGTGGTAGAGAGCATTGTCAACCCAGGTGCTTATGTGGTAGAGGGCTACCAGCCTATCATGCCCGGCACCTTTGGCGAAGCGCTCAGCACACAAGATCTCGCTGATTTGCTCGCTTATATCCATTCATTAGGCGAATAGTCAGCATAGGACAAACGACATATCGTCATCCCAAGCCCCTGCTAGTATCATAGCGGGGGTTTTTGCCATAATTAGGAGAAGTGATATGTCTTACAAGATTCGGCTCTTTATCATTTGTTGTGTGATTTTAATCACGGGCGCTGTGGGATTAGCGGCAGTCCCCATCGCTAATGAGGAAATCGCTTGCGACGAAGCGGGGTTAGCGCAACTTTTAGAACAGTTCAGCGTTTCTAGCGATATACCATATGAAGAGGCACTGAGAGCGCTTTACGATGCTGCCCTCGCTTACCAACGGTATGCGGTTAATTGCGGCTATATCCCTGATGCGGTGCAATTAGAGGCCTTGAGCGAACACACTTTAGGGCAAATGGATATTGCGATGCTCTTGCGGGCGCTAGCTGTTGGCCAAGATGTTGATGCGATTATAGCGGAACTAGCAGATATGCGAGGTGACCCTATTCGCGGGCAATTGCTCTATAATGGGCTAGAACCTGCAATCGATGGCTCGGTATTGAGTTGTGTTGGGTGTCATAACGGTGTGGCCGCCCCCGCCCTAGCGGGCACATGGACGCGCACAGTTGAGGTGCGATTACAAGATGAAGCACTAGCAGGTTATGACGCTACCCGTTATTTGGTTGAGAGTATTGTCAACCCAGAAGCTTATGTGGTCAGCAATTATATGGGGGGGCTAATGCCGCCGTTTTATGGCGAAAAGCTGGATATGCAAATGTTAGCCGACCTGCTGGCCTACTTAGAAAGCCAAGATCAACCTATTGAGGGGGATTGAGAGAGGATGCCTTCGCGCGGTACAATAGGCGCAATAGCAAGCTAGGTGATACTGGCCTCAAGGAGAAAATCTCATGCAATTACGTTCAGGAGTCGGGCGTAGGTTATTGCTCACAGTTCTCAGCATGGTATTGCTGCTCTCTATTGCCATGCCCGTTTTCGCCCATGATGAAGATGATGAGCCTGAAGTGCCCACTATTGCACAGGTGGAAGAGACAAGCAGTTTGACCGGGGAAGACACGCTTATTTTCCTCGTTGGGATTGGCGTTGTGCTGGTGGTTGGCCTTACGGCAGTCATGCGGGAAAACTTCAATATGGGTGAATAGCCCCCGCTACACAATTTTCACACTGATGAAGCGCGCAGCGAGTGAGTTTGCGCGCTTTATAGTTATTGGCACCCCATTTTGATGATTTTCGTCACTATGTGGTTTTCTACTAAACGATAGAATATAATCGATGTCGTGTAATATGTAACATTTGCACGGCAACACCTTTTATTGGGAAACCGCTTTTGAGTGACAAGGGGGATTCTTGTATGACTGAAAGCGGGAAAGGCGGAATACTCGCTAATGCGCGGGTATTGATCATCGGTTTGTTGGTGGTCATCTTGATTCCGGGGTTGGCGCTGGTATTTGGCGCTATTGGCAATTCAGTCAATCCGGAAGCGCAGGAGCAACCCAACGTACTGGTGAACAGCACGGACTCGTGCGTTTCGTGTCACCGCAATACCACGCCGGGCATTGTCAGCCAATATGGACACAGCACTATGGCCGCAGCAAATGTGACCTGTACTGACTGTCATGAGGTGGCAGAATCATATCCCGGCGCGGTGGAACACGAAGGTACGTGGGTGCTACGAGAGCCGACGACAGCGAAGTGCGAGACCTGTCATCAGGCTGAAGTGGCGCAATATAACCAGAGCCGACATGGCCTCCCGGCTTATGTGGCGATGGTTGGCGCCGAAGCGCTGGATGAAGACCTGCTGGCTATTTACGAAGCCATCCCCGAAGGCGGGTTCAATCCAGACCGCTCCCGTAATGCCTTATTCCATATGGAAGGGCCAGAAATTACACGCTTTGCCTGCGAAAGCTGCCACAACATTGGTAAACCAGCCCCTGATGGCTCAGTTGGCCAATGCACAAAATGCCACCTGCGGCATGAATTCAGCCTAGAACAAGCGCGCAAACCAGAAACCTGTAACAACTGCCATATCGGGCCTGACCATCCTCAGTGGGAAATCTACCAAGAATCGCCGCATGGTATCGCTTATGCGACCGATGGTGAGAATTGGAACTGGGATGCGGAACCGGGGACGTTGACCGTTGAAGACTTCCCCGCCCCGACATGTGCGACATGCCATATGAGTGGCTTTGGCGCTCAGGGCACAACGCATGATGTTGGCGACCGTTTGACATGGTATCTGTTCGCCCCTATCAGCGAACGCCGCCCCAGCTGGCAGGATAATCAAGTGCGTATGCAATCTGTCTGCCAAGAATGCCATAACGCAAACTTCATCGAAGAATTCTACACGGATGCTGATGCACTGGTAGAAGCGGTCAATGGCTGGGTGCAAGAGAGCCGCGAGATTATCGCGCCGCTGCGTGAAAATGGTTTGTTGACTGATGAGCCATTCGACCAACCAGTTGACTTTATCTTCTTCGATTTGTGGCATCATTGGGGACGCACGGCAAAATTCGGCGCATGGATGCAGGGGGCAGACTATGTCCAATGGCACGGCGCATACGAAATGCTGCGTGAATTAGCCGAATTGCGAGAATACGTCGAGGAGACGATGGCAGAATACGAAGCCAGCAATGCAATCGAGGACGCTGGTGAAGCGAACGCCGCGACCGGAGGTTAATCATGACAGCCTCACAATCGCATTTAACGAAAATTGTGCCGGCTGCAGAGAAGTTGCGGTTACCACTCACCCGTGACCAATTGATGTTGTTGATGGCCGCCATCAACCAGTTCTTTCTGGGGGTGGATATCTATCTCGCACAC